>NZ_MWJN01000006.1:0-146475 GCF_002027145.1 Microbispora sp. GKU 823
CTCGCGCGAAAGGGGGGACCTATCTCTCGCGCTTCACAGGGTGACCGTGAAAGTGTTCCAGACACTGTCTCTGAGGTGTCTCACCAGCGTCTCTGAAACCGTCTCAGAGACAGTCACACGTGGGCATGTGCGCCCGCGCGTGTAGAGAGGGACAGTCGGTCAGGCGGCCCGGGGAGAGGCGTCGCGTACGTCACCGAGAGCAACCGCCGACGATCGTTCCAGGGAATCGTTCCAACCCCTCTCAGGAGCCGCATATACGGGCCCGGGGAGGGGCTGTGAAACGAATCCCCAGAAGGGGCTGCGAAACGAATACGCCCTCGCTCAGCGTGACGAGATCGGCTCAGCCGTCAGGCCGCGGACGGCCCGTTCTGCCGGCGGCCCTTCACGAAGCTCGCGGCCACGAACCCCACCAGTCCAACCCCAACAAGCGCGTAGGCGGGAAGGCGAAGCAGGCCGCGAGCGTCGTCGCAGGAGGAGGCCACGCGAGTCCCTTCGGTCAGATCCGACACCAACGCGTCGCCGCTCGCAGCGAAGGCTGAGCCGCAATTGACGCCCTGGTAGGAGACAGGCATGAAGCCGACGACAAGGCCGACAGCCAGCAGCACCAGGGCGATGATGCCGAAAGTCCTCGCGGACATGGGAGATCCCTTCGTCTAGTGACCCCCGAGCCGCTCGCATGATGGCACGTTCCGACGCTCTCCATCCCGGAGACGACAAAAGGGGCGTCGCAGAACGCGACGCCCCTTTCAAACCTTGGTCAGACCTTGGACAGCGTGCCCAGGAACGCGCGCACCTGCTGCGCCCGCTGCTGCCCAATGCCGAGCTCTGCCTTGATCCTGCGCACTCCTGGCAGGTCGCCGGACATCAGCTCGCCGAGGAACTTGCCCGCCGCCGCGGCCCGCAACTCCTCGGGCAGCAGGTCAGGGGCGTACTCGTCGTCGTCGCTGGGCTCGTCGCCTTTGGGTACGTGTACCTGGCCCGTCTCGGGTACGCCCGGGGTACGCGCTGACCGCGTACCCGGCGCCGGGAAGACGCCCTCGGCTTCCCAGTCGTACAAGGGGGTGACGTTGCGGGACACGCCCAGGCGCCGGCCGAACGCGACCCGGTCCCGCTCGACCAGCGAGGCCGCCGCGGCGAACACCTCCGGCGCCATGCCCGCGATGTACGTCGCCAGCATCCGACCCTCATCAGCAGTGAGGGTTTCGATGAAGTCCGCCCTACTCATCGCGCGTCGCCTTCACTTTCTTGATCGCCTTCTGCAGCTTGTTCCGGGTGTCGTCGTCAAGCAGGTAGACCAGGACGGCGAAGTCGTCGTCCGTGAAGCCCATGAGGTCGAACAGCACGTCGTACTGCTCGCCGCTGAGCTCGACCAGCTCGACCTCTTCGGCGTGCGCGGTCACGCAGCCTCCCGGGCAGGCCGGGCGAGCGTGGAATCCACGCGAGATAGAGCAGCCACACCAGCGGCCACGGCAGCAGATCGGCCTTCGCCTGATTGCAGCCAGAGCAGGCCAGAACGAGATTGGCCGGGTGGCTGCAGGGCCAGAGCGCCACGGGCACGTAGTGGTCAAAGGTGGCTTCCCAGCCGGGATCCCCGAACGGCGTCCGGCAGTAGAAGCAGCAGGCTCCGTCTCGTACAGCGAGGTATCGGCGGAGGGCCCGCCCCTCCCGACCTCGTAGCCAGGAAGGGCGGTGCCGCCGGGGCTTCGCGTCGCTCACGCGATCCGCGCCCGCGTGCGGAGGTCGATTACAGGGCAGGGCTCCCGCTCCGGCAGCGGCGCGTACTGGTGGGAGCGGCGCAGCAGCCGATCGACCTGCCGCCGCAGACTGTCGACGGACTCCATCAGGACTGTGACGGAGTCGTTCTTCTCGTTCAAGACCTTCAGCAGCTCGACCATGAGCTGCGCTTCGCGGTCCGTCATCGCCCACCGCCGAGCATGTTCGCGCCGCGGGTGAGCAGGACACCGAGGTAAGGCAGGTCCCGGAACTCGAGCCCCGCGAGGATCTGCCCGAACGCCGCGGCCGCGGCCGGCGTCATGTCGACGTACCGGGACGGGTCGTTGTTCTCCGTGACGAACACGCGGATACGCGGCTCGCCGCCGTTGGGCTGCTGCACGTTGACCTCAACCGTGAGGCCGCTGGAGGAGACCGTGTCGAGGTTCAGGGAGTGGGTGTGCTCGGCAGGGTTCCCGCCGTTCGTGCACCAGAACGGGCACGGCTTGTAAATCGGGGGGGTAAGGTCGCCCATTGAGGGCCTCCAACCGGGTTAGTCGGTTCGGGGGTCTAGGGCCTGCCGAGGTGCTCGCAACACCTGGCAGGCCCGCTGTGTTGTTGGGGTGGGTCAGCCGATGACCTGGGCCGTCCACCTGTTGAAGTCGGCGCGCTCCTGGTCGGTCATGAGGTCGAGGACCTCGCCGAGGATGCCCTTCTCCGCGAGCCGCTGGACGATCGTTGCGGCGAGGGCGGACCAGGTCGCCTCGCTGACGGTGTCGGCGGCGGTCACATTCGCTCCCGTGTTGCGGTTGTCTGTTGCGGTAGACACTAGCGGTCGCTACTAGTCAGCGCAAGAGGGTTGCGGTACTGTCTTGCGCATGACGGAAGCGATGAAGCCGCTAGATGCCCTCGACCAGAGCACGCGTCGATATCGGGAGACGGAAGCCGAGCATGAGAAGTCGCGCCAAGCCGTAATCGCTGATGTGCTGGCGGCGCTACGGGCCGGCGAACGTCCAACCGACGTCGTCGCGCACTCGCCTTTCACAGACGCGTACGTGCGGAAGATCGCGCGAGACAATGGCATCGAGGCCAGGCCGCGCGGCAAGGGGTGAGCGGCGGGACGGCCCGGGCCGTCCCTGGGCCGTCAGAGGGCCGAATGCGGCCAACATCAACCAACGCTGACCAACGCCAAAACGGCAGGTAGGAATGGGGTCAGATAGATCGCCGCAGGTCAGCGGCGGCGTCTCATGAGAACCAGCACTTCTCCGTCAACGGCCGGTAGAACCGGAGCTGCGGCCCGATCACGAGCAGCCGGAAGCCGGGCCCCTCACCCTTCCGGCGACGCGGAGGCGGGGGCTGCCGGAGACCGCCTACCGGCCCGAAGTGGCCGAGCGGGAATCGCAGCGGACCAGAGACGACCGCCGACGGGCAGGTGGCGGAAGAGCAGGGACAAGAGGGAGGACAACGCCCGCTCCTCCGGCCGCAGGAAGCGGGCGTCTCTCCAGATATGACATCTCCTGATTCTCCAGACAAAGGGGGAATCACGAGTGAGGGCTCAAACGCTAACGGGCTACGGACTCCGGGTCGGAAAGGATCGCTTACCGGTTAATAACGATCGGCCTACGACCCCGTCACGCACTGGCGATCAATCAGGTTCCACAGGTCAACTGCTTTGAAGACGGCATGACGGGAGAGACATGTCCGGTTGGCAGCACTCCGTTCCCCTTCCCCCGGTATGGCCGCCGGACCGGTTCGAGGTCCGCTCGACCCGGCCCATCCCGGACGGCGGCGCGGCCGATCGCTACCACTTCCCGCGAACCGCCCACGAGGCCGCCACGCGTCTTCGGGACGTACGCTTCGCGACACAGATCCAGGTCGTCCGCATCGAGGACGGAGTGACCCTCTTCGACCTGGTCGCCGGGGTGGAGGTCCCCCTCGAACGCTGGTGACCATTAGAGCGCGCCGGCAGGCTGCGGCAAGATGGGTGCATGACGGCGAAGGACGGCGACGGCTGGGCCCTGTGCGCGCTGGGTCACCAGCACTGGGGACTGTACGGCGCCGCCGGCCTGCTCACCGTGCACCACACGCTCGACGGCATGCCGTACGTGCTGATGCAGAAGCGTGCCTGGTGGAGCCATCACGGCGGGACCTGGGGGTTGCCGGGCGGCGCGTGCGACAGCCATGAGGACGCCATCACCGGCGCGCTGCGCGAGGCCCGGGAGGAGGCGGCGCTGGACTCCGACCTCGTCCGGGTGCGCGGGCTCTACGTCGACGACCACGGCGGCTGGTCGTTCCAGACGGTGATCGCGGAGGCCGAAGGGCTGCTCGACGCCGTGCCCGCCAACGGCGAGAGCGCGGACATGCGCTGGGTGGCGGCCGACGAGGTCGTGTCGAAGGAACTGCACCCCGGCTTCGCCGGCTCGTGGCCGAGGATCCGGCCCGCGCTGAGCCCGGTGGTCGTCGTCCTCGACATGGCCAACATCATCGGCGCGCGGGCCGAGCACGGCTGGTGGAAGGACCGCGCGGGCGCCGCGAACCGCCTGCTCAACGAGCTGATCCCGCTCTGCGGGCAGGGCCTTGGCGAGATGCCGGAAGGAGTGCCCGCCCTGACCCGATGGTTCCCGCGCATGGTCGTGGTGCTCGAAGGGGCGGCGGCCGGGGCGGCCGACCCGGGGCCGGTGACCGGGGACCTGACGGTCGTGGTGGCCGCAGGCAGCGGGGACGACGCGATCGTGGAAGCGGTGCGCGACGTGCGGCCCTGGGAGACCGCCCTCGTCGTCACCGCCGACCGAGGGCTGCGTGAGCGGGTGACGGCCCTCGGCGCCCTGGTCACCGGCCCCCGCTGGTTGCTCAAGCAGCTCTGAATACTTTTTCTACCATTCGTCCTATTTGGGCAGGATGAAGCACATGATCCTGCTCTACCGCCGACTGGCCACCACCTGGACCGTGACCGTGCCGATCCTCGCCGTGGCAGTGCTCGCGCTGGCGTGGGGGCGGACCATTCCTCCCGTCGTCGTGCTGATCGCGGCGGTCTTCCTCGCGGCCTCCGTGCTGGCGGCCGTGCACCACGCCGAGGTCATCGCCCATCGCGTGGGCGAGCCGTTCGGATCGCTCGTGCTCGCCGTGGCGGTCACGGTGATCGAGGTGGCGTTGATCATCAGCCTCACCGCGTCAGGCGGACCGGCCGCGTCGTCGCTCGCCCGCGACACGGTGTTCGCCGCCGTGATGATCACCTGCAACGGGATCGTCGGCCTGTCGCTGCTGGTCGCGGCGCTGCGGCGGCGGGTGGCGGTGTTCAACGCGGAGGGGACGGGAGGCGCGCTGGCCACCGTCGCCACGCTGTCCACGTTGAGCCTCGTCCTGCCGACGTTCACCACGAGCAGGCCGGGGCCCGCCTTCGCCCCAGCCCAGCTCGCGTTCGCCGCGGTCGCCTCGATCGCGTTGTACGGCCTGTTCGTGCTCACCCAGGCCGTGCGGCACCGCGACTACTTCCTCCCGGTGGAGTCCGGCGGCCAGGGCGGGGACGCCGCCGAGCACGCCGACCCGCCGACCACGGGCGCCGCCGCGGCCAGCCTGGCGCTGCTGCTGAGCGCGCTCGTCGCGGTGGTCGGCCTGGCGAAGGTCGAGTCTCCCGCCATCGAGTCGGCCGTACGCGCGGCGAGCCTTCCCCAGTCCGCGGTGGGCGTCGTGATCGCGCTGCTGGTGCTGCTGCCGGAGACCCTCGCCGCCGTACGCGCGGCCCGGCGGGCCCGGGTCCAGGTCAGCCTGAACCTCGCCTTCGGCTCGGCCATGGCCAGCATCGGGCTCACCATCCCGACGATCGCCGGGGCGTCGCTGTGGCTGGAGGGGCCGCTGCTGCTCGGGCTCGGCCCGACGCACATCGTGCTGCTCGCCCTGACGGTCGTCGTGGCGACGCTGACCGTGGTGCCCGGCCGGGCCACCGTCCTGCAGGCGGGCGTCCATCTCACGCTGTGCGCCGCCTTCCTGCTCCTGGCGGTCAGTCCATGAGCGAGGGTGATGCGTGAGAGGCACCGGCCGGACGGCGCCGAGCCTCTCACGCCGGTCACGCGGTCAGCCGCGGGTCCACTTCTGGTTGGCACCGCCGGTGCAGTCCCACAGCTGGAGGCGCGCCCCGTTGTTGGGGTTCACGTCCACGATGTCCACACATCGGTTGGCGGCGGTGTTGACAAGGTCGCCTGCCGGGGTGAGCGTGAAGCGCTGGGCGCCGGTGCCGTTGCACGTGTAGAGCTGGATCGGCGTGCCGTTGGCGGTGCCGGCCGACGCGGCGTCCATGCACTTGCCCATCGCACGGACCGTGCCGTCACCGTTGATCGTCCACTGCTGGGCGGCGGTGCCGTTGCAGTCGTACATCTGCAGCCGGGCGCCGTCGACGGGGTTCGCACCCGGGATGTCGATGCAGCGGCCGTTCAGGTTGGACTTCAGCGCGCCGCCGGTCCCGCCTCCCCCGTCGTTGGTCCACGCGGAGACGCGGACCCAGTCGATCAGCATCGTCTGCGGGAACGACGTGGTGGAGTCGGGGTTGCCCGGCCAGTAACCGCCGACCGCCACGTTCAGGATCAGGAAGAACGGGTGGTCGAAGACCCACTGGTTGCCGCGGATGTCGGCCGGCGTGACGCGGAAGTACTCCGAGCCGTCCAGGTACCAGACGATGAGGTTGGGCGACCAGTCGACGCGGTAGGTGTGGAAGGCGTCGCCGAGCGGCGCGCCGATCGTGCGGCTGCCGCCGACGCCGCTGCCGCCGGAGTAGCCGGGGCCGTGCACGGTACCGTAGACGGTGTTGGGCGTGTTGCCGACGTTCTCCATGATGTCGATCTCGCCGGTGTTCGGCCAGTTGCCGCCGCCGAGCATCCAGAACGCCGGCCAGATGCCCTGGCCCTTCGGAATCTTGATGCTCGCCTCGAAGCGGCCGTACGCCTGACTGAACTTGTCGGCGGTCAGGATGCGGCCGGAGGTGTACTGGCAGGTGCCGTAGTGGCACTGGTAGTTGGACGGGTTCTCCTTGCGGGCGGTGATCGCGAGGTGTCCCTGTCCGTCGTGGTACACGTTGCGGGTCGAGTTGGTGTAGTACTCCAACTCGTTGTTGCCCCAGCCGCCGCCGCCGATGTCGAACTTCCACTTGGAGCCGTCGACGGGCGTTCCCGCCGCGGCGTTGAACTCGTCGGACCAGGTGACGGGGCCGATGGCGGCGTCGGCCCGGTCGGCGCCCGGGCCGGCGACCAGGCCGCCGCCGAGGGTGACGACCATGGCCGCGGCCATGATGAGGAGCCGGGGTTTGCGCATGGAGATCTCCGGTTGGTGGGGGGATGCCAGCAGGATCTCCGGCCCGCGCCGTCGCGGTGTGCGGGGGGCGCGCGCCGGCGTGTCCAGCGCTTCAGGCAAGCTTTAGAGCTTGAATTAAGATGCAACACCCTCATCGCGCGGGCTGTCAATAGGCCCTGACTTGTCCTTGTCAGCCGGGCCCGATGACCGGGCGGTGCGGGCGTACGCCGGCCTGCCGTACGGGAAGGCGGTAGGTCTCCCCGCGCATGATGTAGTGGACCAGGTGGGACAGCCCCGCGCGCCGGACGTGCTGCTGGAAGTCCTTGAGCGGGGAGGCGAACGCCTCGTAGTCGTCGTAGTGGACGGGCAGGGCCGACTCCGGCTGCATCAGCCTGAGCCACTCCACCCCCTGAGCGCCGTCCATCGTCACCGTGACGCCGAGGATCCGCGTGCCGCCGAGGTGCACGATGCCGACGTCGATGTCGGGGAAGCGGCGCGGGATCTCCGACAGGCATTCGTCCATGATCGTGTCGCCACTGATGTGCAGGCGCAGGTCCACCTCGCCGGCGTGGGCGAAGTCGAGCACGCTCCCCACCACCGGCGGCATCAGCGCGTTGGCCGGGCCCGGTGCGTGCCGGGCGGGCGTGGTCGTCACCGTCAGCGTGCCGTCGCCGTGTCGCTCGTGGTGGTACTCCCAGGGCTCCAGGCCGATGGCGTGGCCGAATCCCTGACGGCGCAGCCGGGCCGCCGCGTGCCGGGTGGTGACGATCGGCAGATCCTTGTCGAGTCCGTTCCTGGCGATCCTGTCCCAGTGGTCGCCGTGCATGTGCGACAGCACGACGAGGTCCAGCGGCGGAAGCTGCCCGATCTCCATCGCCGGCTCGGTGCGGCGACGGGTGCTCACCCCCCAGCCGAGATGGGCTCGCTGCCCCTGGTGCAGGAAGTTCGGATCCGTCAGCACGGTGAATCCGTGAGAACGGATGATCATGGTGGCGTTTCCCACGAAGAACACGGTCGCGTCCGCTGGATCGGGCATGACGCCTCCCCTCTCCCAGACTTTCAGGCTACGTAAACCGCCACAAATCACCCGAAAGTGGGGGGTAGTTACCTAGTCAGGGACGAGGGAGAACCCGATCTGGGAGTACAGCTCCAGCAGGTCGAAATAGTCCCGGTGGGCGACCACGAGGCCGTTCTTCGCGTGACACGCCCCGCAGCCGCGCACGGTGATCCGCCGGCCGGTCGCGCCCGCGACACCGTCGTCCGGCAGCGCGAAGGACCCGGTGTGCGTGCCCGTCATCGTCCACTCGCTGAAGCCGGGGTTGGCGCACTCCACCCTGTTCCAGACCGTCATGGCGATGTCGGCGAAGCCCTTGAACAGGCTCTCCCAGTATCGGGCGATCTGCTCGCGCCCCTCGCACACGCCAAACGGGGTGGCCAGGACGGCGTGCCGGTCGTAGCACGCCGACAGCCGGTCCAGGTCGTGAGCGTTCACCGCGTCCAGCACGCGGTCCGCGAGCTGTCGGCCGTCAGGCATGGCGGATCACTCCCCAGGGCGTACACCCACGGTAACGCCGCCATGGCAAAGGCCGTCCGCAGGAGACGCAACACCGCCGGATGCAACGTGCGAAGCGCCTGCGACGTCCGGACCTCCCGGCCACGTGGGACCCCGGTGGGCCCGGGGTCCGCTTGGCGTGGCACGTCGAGGGTCACACGGGCCGGGGCCGTGCGGCGCGGGCCAGGGCGACCGCGCCCGCCGCGCCGGCGCCGCGGCCAGCGCCAGCCACCACGCGGTCGTGCTCATGGCCTCCGGCCGCGGCGGGTCGGCCAGGGCGAGGAACACCGCACCGAACACCGCCACCCCGCTGAGCTGGCCGAACTGCATGGTCGTCGTGAGCAGGCCGCTCGCGTCGGCGGCGCGGGCGGGCGGCACGTGCACCAGGGCGTGGGTGAGCAGGCTGGTCGAGACGCCCAGTCCCGCGCCGTACACGACCAGCGCGGCCCACAGCAATGGGCCGCCGGTCACCGATACGGCCAGGCCCGCCGTGCCGAGGACGCTGAGCGCCAGCCCTGCCGGTGGCAGCAGGTGGTGGATACGCCCCGGCAGCCTGCGCCAGTAGAAGCTGCCCAGCCCGAACGCGGCCGCCATGGGCAGGAACGTGAGCCCGGCCCGCAGCGGGCTCTCCCCGAGGACGCCCTGCAGGTGCACCGCGAAGGTGAACAGGAACCCGCCGTAGGCGACCATCAGCGCGAGCAGCGTCGTCAGGCCCGACGGCATGCCGGTCGCGCGCAGCACGTCCAGGTTCAGCAGCGGGTCGCCGCCCCGGGCCGCCGTACGGCGCTGCGTCACGGCGAACACGGCGGCGAGCGCGACCCCCGCGGCGATCGACGCGTACGTCCAGGCGGGCCAGCCGGCCTCCCGGCCCAGCACGAGCGGCAGCACGACCAGCAGCGTGGCGGGCAGCGCGAGCGCGAGGCCCCGCAGGTCGAGCCGGCGCGTGCCGCGCGGCCGGTCCGACGGCGCGTCCGGCGGCACCAGCCGGGGCACCGCGAGTGTCAGCAGGACGCCCACGGGGACGTTCACGAGGAACACCGGCCGCCAGCCGGTGCCGGCCAGGTCGGCGCCGACCAGCACCCCGCCCAGCGCCAGCCCGACGACCGAACCGGCCGAGAGCACCGCGGTGTACGCGCTGAGCGCCG
Source organism: Microbispora sp. GKU 823 (assembly GCF_002027145.1). Lineage (NCBI taxonomy): Bacteria > Bacillati > Actinomycetota > Actinomycetes > Streptosporangiales > Streptosporangiaceae > Microbispora > Microbispora sp. GKU 823. The sequence goes on from NZ_MWJN01000006.1 coordinate 9,688, forward strand.
TCGCCCTGGCCCTGCCGGTGAACCTGGTCTGGATCACGCTCATGATCTGCGGGACCATCACCGCCGCCGCGGCCCCCTGGACGAACCTGAAGGCGATCAGTGTCCCGGCGTCCGGCGCGAGCCCGCACAGCAGCGAGCCCGCGGTGAAGCCGGCGACCCCGATCATGTACATGCGCCGCCTGCCGTACAGCTCGCCGAGCCGGGCGCCGGTGACCAGCAGGGTCGCGTACGCGATGATGTAGCCGCCGACGACCAGTTGCAGGGCGGCCCCGGACGCCCCCAGGTCGGCGCCGATCCTGGGGATCGCCACGTTGACGATGTAGAGGTCGAGCAGCCCCATGAACTGGCCGGCGAGCAGCACCGCCAGCATCGGCCAGGGCCGTACGGCACGGGCCGGGGCAGGGCGGACGGTATGGCTGATTGTCACTCTTTGTCCTTCCGCAGTGGGTCCGCCGGTACCTACCGGCGCCGGGCGGAGAACTCATCGATGAGTTCCGCCGAGCGCGGCGGTAGATACCGGTGACGGCGACGCGACGCGGGAGAGCACATGTGGAGTGACGAGGAGTTCGAGCGGTTCACCGGGCCCTACCGGCGTGAGCTGATGACGCACTGCTACCGGATGCTGGGCTCGGTGCACGACGCCGAGGACCTGCTGCAGGAGGTCATGCTGCGGGCGTGGCGGGCGTCCGGCGACTACGACGAGCGGCGGGCCTCGCCGCGCACCTGGCTCTACCGCATCGCGACGAACGCCTGCCTCACGGCGCTCGAACAGCGCGGGCGCAGGGCCCTGCCGTCCGGCCTCACCGGCCCCGGCGACGACCCCGAGGCGGGACCGCAACGGCGGCTGCCGGAGGTGACCTGGCTGGAGCCCATCCCCGACGCACTGGTGGACCCCGCCGCGGTCGTCGCGTCGCGGGGCGGGATCCGGCTGGCGTTCGTCGCGGCCCTGCAGCATCTGCCGCCGCGGCAGCGGGCGGTGCTCATCCTGCGCGAGGTGCTGGCCTGGCGGGCGAGCGAGGTCGCCGACCTGCTGGACACCTCGGTCGCCGCGGTCAACAGCGCCCTGCAGCGCGCCCGCGCCCAGCTCGCCCGGGTGGCCCCCGCCGAGGACGACCTGGCCGAGCCGGACGACCCGGCCTGCCGCGACCTGCTCGACCGGTACGTCGCGGCGTTCGAGAAGGCCGACGTCGAGGCCCTGGAGCGGCTGCTGCGTGAGGACGCCGTCCTGGAGATGCCGCCGTTCCTGTCGTGGTTCGCCGGGCGGGAGGCGTTCGGCCGCTTCATCCACTGGGTCTGCGCCACGCGGGGCCCATGGCGGATGGTCCCCACGCGCGCCAACGGGCAGCCGGCGCTCGCCGCCTACCTGGACGGCGGCGACGGCGTCTTCCGGGCCCACTCGCTTCAGGTGCTCGCGATCGCCGCGGACGGCATCGCGCGGAACGTCGTGTTCGGCGATCCCGCCCTGTTCGCCGTTTTCTCGCTGCCGCCCGAGCTCTAGCCGTGCTCTAGGAAAGGAAGGCCGCGACCTCGCGGACGAAGGCGTCGGGCGCGTTCTCGTGCACCAGGTGCCCGGCCGGGATCGTGACGTGCGCGGCGCCGGGAATGCGGCGGGCCATCTCGGCGACCCGGTCCTGGGGAATGTGGCTGTCCGGTCCACCGCCGATCACGAGCGTGCGTGCGGTGATCCGGCCGAGCCGCCCCAGCCAGGCCGGGTCGGGGTGGTCGATCTGCGGCCTGATCGCCTCCACCATGGCCCAGTCGAACGACAGGGGCTCCTCCGGCCGTACGAGCGGGGGCGGCTCGCGCGGCACCGGGAGCGGCACGTCCTCCAGGACCAGCGTCCGCACCCGGCCCGGCCGCTCGGCGGCGAGCAGGTAGGCCACGACGCCGCCCATCGAGTGCCCGATCACGTCCACCGTGCCGAGCGACAGCGCGTCGAGGAAGGCGAGGACGTCGTCGCGCATGAGTTCCAGGCCGTAGTCTCCCGGCCAGTCGCTGGCTCCGTGGCCGCGCAGGTCCGGCGCGTACACGTGCCGGCCGGCGGCCAGCGCGCCGGCCACGCCGTCCCAGTCGGCCATGCCCTCGCCCAGGCCGTGCAGCAGGATCAGCGGCGGGGCGTCGTCCTGGCCGTACGTCCGGTACGCGATCCCGATGCCGTTGGCCCGAACCTTCGCATGATCCGTCACATGGCGACGATAACCCCGATCAACCCCTATTGGAGCAATAGGCACACCAAGTACCATGACGCCGAAAAACGGGATCACCGTTGATCACGGATACGGCCGATCCCGCATGCCGGGTGGCCAGAGGCTGCTCGTACCGCGGGAGGTCAGGTGTCCGCACTGCGGCGTGGACTGTGGGCGCCGGTCGCCCTCTCCTACGTCACGTTCATCCTCGTCGGCCTGAGCGCCGGTGTGGGCGGGGTGCTGCTGCCGGCGCAGATCGACGACTACGGCCTCGACAAGGCCACGGTCGGCACGCAGTTCTTCACCTTCTCCGCCGGGTTCATGCTGGCCGGGTCGACCGCCGGCCTGCTGATCCACCGCTTCGGGATCCGGGCCTCGCTCATCCTCGGCGGCGGCACGTTCGTGCTGGCCGGCCTCTACTCGTCCGTACGCCCGCCGTTCCTGGCCTTCGTGGCGGTCCAGATCCTGGCGGGGTATGGCACCGGCATCCTCGAATCGGTGCTGAACGCCTACCTCACGGACCTGCCCGGGGCGACGACGCTGCTCAACCGCCTGCACGCGTTCTTCGGCGTCGGCGCGCTGCTCGGGCCGCTGCTGGCCACCTGGATCCTGACCTTCCTGCCATGGACGGCCGTGTGGCTGGTCCTGGCCCTGGTGTGCCTGCCGCTGCTGGTCGGCTTCCACCTGACCCTGCCCGCACGCGAGGCCCCGCCGCCCGCGTCGGCCGAGGAGCAGGCGGAGCGTCCGGGCCTGCTGGCCACCGCGTCGCGGCAGCCCGCCGTCCTGCTGGGCGCGGTGTTCCTGGCCGTGTACGTCGGCTTGGAGATCAGCGTGGGGAACTGGGGGTTCACCTTCCTGGTCGACGAGCACGGGCAGGGGAGCCTGCTGGCCGGATACACCGTGTCCGGCTACTGGCTCGGGCTCGCCCTCGGGCGCTTCCTGATCAGCCCGGCGGCCACCAGACTCGGCATGACCGCGACCGGGATGACCTTCGTCTGCCTGGCCGGCATCACCGTCAGCTCGGTTCTGGCGTGGATCGCGCCGGGCGGCGTGGTGGCCAGCGTGAGCTTCGTGCTGCTCGGCTTCTGGCTCGGGCCGATCTTCCCCACGACGATGGCCGTCGCGCCGCGGCTCACCGTGACCCGGCTGGTGCCCACGGCGATCGGGCTGCTGAACGGGGTGTCGGTGGTCGGCGGCGCGGTGTTCCCGTGGCTGGCCGGGGCGATCGCCCAGGGCGTCGGGGTCTGGACGCTGCCGCCCTTCGCCGTGGCGCTCGCCCTGCTGCAACTGCTCTTCTGGTGGCTGGTGGTGGGCCGCATGAACCCGGTCCCCCGCGCCGCCTCTTAACGGCGGCGGGACGACCTGGTCAGTTCGAACGCGGCGACCGTGGCGAGGCCGTACCCGAGGTGGGGGACCAGGTCGGCCATCCAGCCGCTGACGCCCCACTCACGCGGGTCGGTCAGCCCGAGCGCGGTCATCGGCGCGCTGCCCGCGACCGCCGCGGCCATGCCCACCCCGGTCACCGCGGCCGGGAGGCTGACCCTCCGCCGTACGGCGTGGCGGAACAGGCCGTAGGCCAGGCCCACGCCGACGCCGGTGAGGATGCCGAGCATCGGCCCGAGCCCCTGCTCCCGGTTGCGGGCGTCCTCCTCCTCGCCGAGGTCGACGTGGAGCCGCTCGCTGACGGCGCCGGCCGCCTGCTCCGGCAGTGAGCTCGCCGGCCGCGCGCGCACCGCCATGTCCAGATAGGTGATCGCGTTGAGCACGGTCGTGCCGGCCGCTCCCGCGACCACTCCCGCCGCCATGTCCCGATAAATCCCCATAGCGGTCGCCTAACCGGGCCGGGCCGCCTCAAACGACGCACGCCCGCGCGAGGATCAACGGGCGATATAGGGTCGTCCGGGTGACGGTAAACGACACCCCGGGGGACGGAATGGACCGAGAGCTCACCCTGATGGCCGTGCACGCGCACCCCGACGACGAGGTGATCGGCACCGGCGGCATCCTCGCGAAGTACACCGCAGAAGGGATCCGTACGGTCCTGGTGACGTGCACCAACGGCGAGCAGGGGGACGGCCCCGGCGGGGTGAAGCCGGGCGAGCCCGGCCACGACGACGCCGCGGTCGCGGAACGGCGGCTGGCCGAGTTGCGCGAGTCGGTCGCCCACCTCGGCATCGATCACCTGGAACTGCTCGGCTACCGCGACTCCGGCATGGACGGCTGGGACGGCAACGGCCACCCCGACGCGTTCGCGAACGTCCCGGTCGAGACGGCCGCCGCCCGGCTCGCCGCGCTGATGGAGCGCTACCGCCCGCAGGTGATCGTCACGTACGACGAGAACGGCAACTACGGGCACCCCGACCACATCCAGGCCCACCGCATCGCGGTCGCGGCGGCCGAGATGACCGGCATTCCGGACAAGTTCTATTACACGGCCGTGCCTCGTGAGGGCATCCGGCAGATGTTCGAGTTCATGCGGGCGAACGGCATGGCCCCGGACGACTTCGAGCTCCCCGACGACTTCGGCACGCCCGACGAGCTCATCACCAGCGTCGTGGACGTCTCCCCGTACGTGGAGAACAAGCTGAAGGCCCTGGAGGCCCACGCGAGCCAGGGCGAGAACATCCCCTTCCTGAGGATGCCGCCGGAGGCCCAGCACCAGGCATTCTCACGCGAGTACTTCATCCGGACGACGTCCCGGGTGGCCGCCCCCGACAAGGAAGACGACCTGTTCGCCGGCCTCCGCTGAGCTCGCGCTCATTCGGCCGGTTCCAATCGGTCTCTAGGAGAGGCGCTGGAGGGAGAGGGCCTGCCGCCAGTGCTCGGCGGCCTGCGCCATGTCGCGGCTGAGGAGCTCGAAGAACCGGCTGGTCGTGTGCAGCCGCATGCCCACCGGCGTGCCGGTGCCGAAGACGCCCGCCCCACGCCGTGCGGTGTCCGCCCACAGTGCCATCGACCTGGCACTCTCCGACCAGGTGCGATACCACACGTCGACGTCTACGGCGTAACGCTCGCGCCGAACCTCACGTTCGCGGCCGACCAGGCCGCGCTGCTCGAGCCATCGGATGGCCTTGGAGATCGACGCCGGGCTCACGTGGAGGCGTTGGACCAGCTCCGCGGCGGTCAGGCTGGCTCCGTCGCTGACGAACAGCGCGGCGAACACCCTGGCCGTCAGCGGTGACATCCCCGTCTGGATCATCATTGCGGTGAAGTCCTCGGTGAACTCCTGGACCGTGCGGGCGTCCCGGTCGCCGTACGTGTCCGGGGGTTCGGGCTGCGAGACCGGCCGGCGACGGCGAGCCCGCCAGTTCGTCGCCTGCTGGGCGTGGTGGGCCCGATAGCCGTGCGGGCCGCCGTTGCGAGAGATCTCGCGGCTGACGGTGGACCTGGGCCGCCCCAACCGCCGGGCGATCTCCGCGTAGGTCAGCCCGTCCCCCAGCCCTTCGGCGATGCGGCGGCGGTCCTCGAAGCTCAGGCGGCTTCGTGCGGGCATCCGATCCCTCCTCGTCGTTCGTCAGATCGTCCTGGTCTGCGGCGGCCGAATGCAACAGGAGAGAACGTCCGGTGCATTCTGCGACAGCTCTTTGCACCAATAAAACGCCGTCCACCTGCGCATATACGAAGAGCTTGTTGCCGCGGAGCAAAAGGCGTCCGTAGCCTCCCCAGTCGTGAACGGCGTGACGCCCGTGCCGGCACGCCGCCCCACGGAGTCCCCGTCCGGGAGGTTTCATCATGAAGGTCGTACTCGTCACCGGAGCCTCGTCCGGCATCGGCAAGGCCACCGCGCTGGAACTCCTGCGGGCGGGTCACATCGTGTACGGTGCGGCCAGGCGGGTGCGGAACATGGACGTCGTCGCCGACGCCGGTGGGCACGTGCACTCGATGGACGCGCGCGAGCCCGCCGACCTGGAACGGGTCGTCCGCACCGTCATCGAGGAGCAGGGCCGGATCGACGTCCTGGTCAACAACGCCGGCACCGTGGTGCACGGCGCGGCCGAAGACGTCCCCCTGGAACTGGCGCGCGACCAGTTCGAGGTGAACCTCTTCGCACCGGCCAGGCTGGTCCAGCTCGTCCTGCCGCACATGCGCGAGCGGAGGTCGGGCACGATCGTCAACGTGTCGTCGATCGGCGGCGAGATCGCGTTGCCGCTCGGCTGCTGGTACTACGCCGCGAAACACGCTCTGGAGGCGTACTCCGACTCGTTGCGCATGGAGGTCGAGCAGTTCGGCGTCGAGGTCGTCATCATTCAGCCCGGGATCATCAAGACCGGGTTCGAGGATCACACCGCGCAGGACCTGCGGGAGATCTCCGGCGCGACCGCCTATGGGGCGATGGCCGAGGCCATGGCCAGGCGGAGCGAGACCCAACTCGGCGTGGACAGCCAGGCCTCCGATCCCGGCGTCGTGGCCGCGGCCATCCGCGAGGCCGTCGAAGCCGGTAAGCCCAAGACCCGCTACGCCGTCGGCTGGATGGCCGACAAACTCCTCGAACTCAACAGGACGCTGCCGGACCGCGAGTTCGACAAGCTCGTCACCGGGTCCATCGGGTAGCCGGACCCGGTGTGACGGCCTGAAAGGGAATCACACCGCGTCTCGCGCCGGGGACGACAGCTGTGCCGCGAGCCAGCCGGTGACGAGCTCCCTGACCTGCGCGTCGATCGGCTCGCGCGCCTCACGCCGGTACGCGCGCAGCAACGGCGGTCCGGGCTGCCTGCGCAGGATGTGGCTGAGATCGGGGATCACGTGGGTCTCGATCGGTCCCGGCACCAGCTCCGCCATGCGGGCCAGGTCCTCCGGGTTCACCTGGAGGTCCTTGTCCCCCGTGACGGCCAGCACCGGCGCCTGGATCCGGGCGAGATCTTCCGCGGGATCGTAGTCGAGGAACTCGCGGGTCCACCGGGCGTTCACCCGGACCCCGCCGATACGGGCGACATCGGTCGTCGTACGGCGGATGCGCTCGTGGTTCTTCGTCACCTTGGCGACCAGGTCGGTGCGGGTGAGGCGCAACACGGCACGGACGAAGGCCGGCATGCTCGGCGCGAGGCGCGCGGCCTGCCAGCGCAGCGTCTCCGCGCCGCTCCTGGCGGTGCCGGCCAGCAACACGACCGCCGCCACCGCGGGGTCGTGGGCGGCGAGGTACGTCGCGATGAGGGCGCCCTCGCTGTGCCCGGTCAGCGCCACGCGGCCGGGGTCGATCTCCGGACGTTCGCGCAGCGCGGCCAGCGCGGCTCCGGCGTCGTCCATGTTGTCGCGGAACCCTGCCGCCAGGAAACCGCCGGTGCTGGCCCCCACTCCCCGCTTGTCGTATCGGAGGGACGCGATCCCGGCGGCCGCGAACGCCTCCGCCAGCTGACGGGTCACCCCGAGGGGGAGGCGCCGATGGTCGGAGTCACGGTCGACCGGTCCCGAGCCGGGGACCAGCAGCACCGCGGGGAAGGGCCCGTCGCCGCCGGGCAGGGTCAGCGTGCCGGCGAGCCGTTCGCCGCCCGAGGCGAAGACGAGGTCGATGTCGCGCATCGTGTCGATCCGTTTCAGGCGCCGGCGAGGGCGCGACCACGGTGTGCGGGTCGTCCACGCCCAGCAGCAGAGAGGAGTAGCCGTGCCCGTCGAGGTGGATCCGCACCGCCGGCTGGCCGGCGCGCACGTCGACGAACTCCCTCCCGGACCGGCTGTGCCAGGTGCCGAGCTTGCGCCGGCCGGGCACGCCGAGGCCGTGCGCACGCCCCTGGCCGCGCCGAGCGCGTCGTCCACGATCTCGGCGGATCGGACCGCCGAGCGCGGGACGCGCAGGTCGGCACGCAGGGCGGCGGCCTTCTCCACGGCGGTGAGGCGGACTTCGACGGCGTCGGCGGTGACGGTCACGGTGCTCATGGCACTCCTCGCAGATTGTCGCTTCGGTGAGGCCGATTGTTCTCGATTATGAGAATGATGTCAAATGTGAGAACGTTTAGCCATGACGACGGCCGAGTTGCTGCTGCACCCGATCCGGCTGCGCATCGTCCAGGCGCTCCTGGGCGAGCGGATGCTGACGACGGCCGACCTGCGCGCCGAGCTCCCCGACGTACCGCCCGCGACCCTCTACCGGCAGGTCGCGGCGCTGGTCGAGGGCGAGGTTCTGGAGGTCGCGGCGGAGCGCAAGGTGCGGGGCACCTTCGAGCGGACCTACCGGCTGCGTACGGCCAACGCGAACGTCAGCGCCGAGGAGGCGGCCGGGCTGGGGACGGAGGAGCACCGTCAGGCGTTCATGACGTTCGTCGCGTCGCTGCTGGCCGACTTCGACCGCTACCTCACGCGGGAGGACATCGACCTCGGCCGCGACGGCGTGGGCTTCCGGCAGGCGGCCATGTACCTCGACGACGAGGAGTTCCAGGACTTCCTGCGGGACCTGAGAGCGGTGCTCGTCCCGAGGCTCGCCAACCAGCCCGCGCCGGGCCGCACCCGGCGCATCCTGTCCACCATCGTCATGCCGTCCTGAAACGCCCGCGTCAAGCGCCCGCCTGAAGGAGACGGCGTCCGAGGGCTTCGGCGGCCTCCCGCAGTTCGCGTGACCCGACGATGCGGAAGGGCGCCCGGATCGCCGTGAGCTGCCGGACGTACCAATCCGGTTCGTCGGTGCTGCCCACCAGTCGCGTGCTGGTCGCGTCGATCGGCTCAAGGCGGCCCAGACTGCGCGGAATCCACTCGGCCGCGGCCTCGGCAGGCGCGTCGACGACGACCTCCACCTCGTGCCGCCACCCTGCCGACAAGTGGTCCTCCAGCATCTCCGCGGGGTCGAGATCGGCCGGAGGGACGGCCGGGACGTCGAGGACCTCGACGTCCGCCACCTTGTCCACCCGCAGCACCCGGCGGGCGTTCTTCGTGTGCGACCAGCACAGCAGATACCACCGGCCGCGGCGTACGACGACGGCCCACGGGTCGACCTCCATGACCCGCTCGTCACCGGGGCGGATGCGATATCCGAGCCGCAGCCGGCGGTTCGCGGCGCAGGCCTGGGCGAGGACGGCGGTGGTCTCCGGGTCGGGAGTCCTTGCCCCGGGCTCGGGGTGTCTCGTGCTCAGGCTCCGCACCGCCGCGGCCGGCCCGGCGACCGCCTCGGGAAGCACTCGCATGATCTTGCCGAGTGCGCCGCCCACGGGATCGGCCGGGTCCCCCGTGTTGTGGTGGCCGTCCAGCACGGCCATCACCAGCCCGAGCGCCTCGGCCGGCGTGAACATCAGGGGAGGCAGCCGTAGCCCCCGGCCCATGCGGTATCCCCCGTAGGGGCCGCGTTCGGACTCGATCGGGATACCGGCCTCGCGCAGGATGCCGACGTAACGCCGGGCCGCCCGCTCGGAGACGCCGAGCCGGCCGGCCAGCCGTTGCGCCGTGATGCCGGGGCTGCTTTGGACCATTTCCAGGAGCAGGAGCGCCCGGGCGGTCGGGCTCTCGTCGTGCGTCACGCGGCAACCCCGTCACATTCCGGAAGCAGATCGTCCGGAATGCACCGTAGCCTGTCCGCCATGACCGAAAACGTCCTTTATGAGCCGCCGGTGGCGGGCGACGAGATCGACACCTTGCTGGGCTCCCTGGACCGTCAGCGCCGGATATTCGCGTGGAAGTGCGGCGGGCTCGACGCGGCAGGCCTGCGGGCGACCACCGCCGCGTCGTCCATGACCCTGGGAGGGCTGCTCAAGCACCTGGCCCTGGTGGAGGACGACATGTTCTCCCAGAAGCTGTTCGGGCGGCCGCCGTCGCCGCCGTGGGACACGGTGGACTTCGACGCCGACCCCGACTGGGAGTGGCGCACGGCCGCCGACGACACTCCCGAGCAGTTGACGGCCTTGTGGCAGGAGGCGGTGGCCCGCTCCCGCACCAACGTACGGCAGGCGCTGGCCGAGGGCGGCCTCGGACGGCTCGCGGCATACACCGGCTCACGCGGACAGTCGCCCAGCCTCCGCCGCCTGCTGATCGACATGATCGAGGAGTACTCCCGCCACGTCGGGCACGCCGACCTCATCCGCGAGTCCGTCGACGGCCTGGTCGGAGAGGACCAACCGGCGGAATGAGGCAGGACATCACTGAGCCGATTCCCCCCGATCGGCTCGTCATCGTCCCCGCCAACCGGGCGTCGTGGGACGACCTGCAGGCGATCTTCGGTACGACCGACTGCCATTGCCAGCGCTACAAGATCTTCACCTACCAGTGGGGCTCGGTCTCGGACGCCGAGCGTGCCGCGCGCCTGCGCGAGCAGACCGGCTGCGGAACCCCCGGAGCCCGGTCGACCAGCGGTCTCGTGGCCTATCTGGACGGCGAGCCGGTCGGGTGGTGCGCGGTCGAGCCCCGGACGGCCTACCCTCAGCTGACCCGCACCCGCGTCCCCTGGACCGGGCGGCAGGAGGACGAAACCGACGACAGCGTCTGGGCCGTGACCTGCTTCGTCACCCGCAGGGGCTTCCGCCGGCGCGGGGTGACGTACGCGCTCGCACGCGCCACGATCGACTTCGCCCGGAGGCGGGGAGCCCGGGCCCTGGAGGCATACCCGATGATCACCCGTCCGGGCGTCGAGATCACCTGGGGCGAACTGCACGTCGGCAGCCGCGACGTCTTCCTCGACGCGGGGTTCACCGAGGTGAGCAGGCCGACCCTCAGGCGAGCCGTCGTGCGGATCGACTTCTGACCGTCCCGCGGCGTACGGCGTGGTCGGGCCGTCAGTCGGAGATCGCGATGCGGAGGCGGCGGAAGCCGCGACCCTTGCTCTCGATCTTGGCGACCTTGATCCTGCCGATCTGCTTGGTCGAGGCGACGTGCGTGCCCCCGTCGGCCTGGGTGTCGAGGCCCACGATGTCGATGATCCGCACCTCGGGGATGTCCTCCGGCACGAGGTTCGTCGCGGTGCGGATGATGTCGGGGATCGCGAAGGCCTCCGCGCGCGGCAGCACGCGTACGTCGATCCGCCGGTCGGCGGCGATCTCGGCGTTGCACGCGTCCTCGACCGCCTCCTTGAAGCCGGGCGGCACCTCGGGGAGGTTGAAGTCCATCCGCGCGGTCATCGGCTCCATGTTCCCGCCGGTGACCAGGGCCCCGTAGTCGCGGAACACGACGCCGCACAGCACGTGCAGGCCCGAGTGGGTGCGCATGAGCGCGGAGCGCCGCTCGTCGGCGACCGCCGCCCGTACGATCGTGCCGGCGGGCGGGATCGGATCGTCCGCCGCCGGGATGAGGTAGAGGTCGTCCCCCTTGCGCACGCCCTCGATGCGGGTCTCGACGCCCTGCCACAGCAGCACGCCGTGGTCCGGCGGCTGGCCTCCGCCGCCCGGGTAGAAGGCCGATCGGTCCAGGACGATCCCGTCCGGCGTGGCCTCCAGCACGACGGCCTCGAAGGACCGCAGATCCTGGTCGGTCAGCTCCAGCCGCCTCGTCCGCCCGTGAAGATCGAACGTCACCTCACCGAGTCTATCCACGGCCCACGGGCCGGGGCCCGTCCGGCGCGGGCCGTGCGGTCCGCGCCCGGGTGGTGTCATCGATCAGGACCGGAATCGCCAGCCGGGCAGGCCGGGGATGGGTCCGGACGGCACGGGCCACGGGGCCCGGCGCAGCGTGGCCTCAGCGGGCGGCACCGCCGGGCAGCGGGTGCCCCGGGCCGGGAGCGTACGCGAGACCAGGTAGCGGTCGAACGCCCCCGTCGTGCAGTCCCCGCGCCCGTAGATGCCGTGTCCCCAGCCCTCGTAGGTGAGCAACACGCCCGCGCGGCCGATCTGCCCGGCGGTGCTCGCCGCCCAGGAGTAGGGAGTTGCCGGGTCGTGGACCGCGTTGCCCAGCAGCACCTGCGCGTTCGGGGCGACCCGAAGCCGATGCTGGGGATTGGGAATCGGCGTGGGCTGGCCGAGGCAGGCGGCGATCATCGAGATCGCCAGCGGGCTGATCCGCATGTCCGGCGCGATCCTCGCCGCCCGGCTCAGGTGGGCGGCGTAGTCACGGAAGTCGCGCACCGGCAGGGAGTAGTCCTCGCAGAACACCTGCGCCGGATTCTCGATGACCTCGTTCTCCTGGCCGCGCGGCTCGACAGGCGGCGACACGGAGGGCCGGACGCCGGTGTCCAGGGCGACCAGCAACTCCGCGAGCTGCGACCAGGACGGTCCGTAGAAGGCGCCGAAGACCAGGGACAGCAGGGAGGCCCGGTTCAGGGAGATCGACGGGTCCCCGGGGAACGGCAGCTCACCCCGGTCGGCGCGGGCGATCAGGCCGGCCCACAGCGCCCGTACGTCCTTCCCGTGCAGCGCGCACGACTCGGTCCGGTCGCACCAGGAGACGAACTCGTCGAACGAGTCCTGCACCGTCGCGGTCTCGGTGTCGAGGAACGCCCCGGTGCCCAGGCTGTGGTCCATGTTGCTGTCGAGCGCCAGGGCCCGTACGCGGCCGGGGAAGCGCTCCGCGTAGAGCTGCCCGATGAGCGTGCCGTACGAGACCCCGTAGTAGGTCAGCTTCTCGTCACCGAGGGCGGCGCGGACGGCGTCGAGGTCGCGTACGACGCTGAGCGTGTCCACGTGGTCGAACAGCGGCCCGGTGCGTGCCCGGCAGTCCTCGCGCAACCGCTGGTTGTAGGCGACGAGAGCGGTGAAGTCGGCCTGGCTGCGCAGCGAGAGCGGGTCGGGCGCCTGGTAGGCGAGAGCGGTCGAGCAGATGACGGGGTGGCTGCGCGCGACGCCGCGCGGGTCGAAGCCGACGAGGTCGAAACGGCGGGTGATTTCCGCGCTGAAGGGAAGCCGGTTTCCGAGGACCGCGTCCACGCCCGATCCGCCGGGTCCGCCCGGATTGATGACCAGCGAACCCACCCTGGCCGCCGGGTCGGTCGCCTTGCGCTGGACGAGCGCGAGGTCGATGGTCGCGCCGCGGGGCCGGGCCCAGTCGATCGGCACGGCCAGCGTGCCGCAGTCCGCGGTGGGGTCGTCCGCGCAGGGTGTCCAGGTGACGGATGGGGTGGGCCCGCCTCTGCCCTGCTCGGCGGTGCCCGCGGCGACCGGCGAGAGGGGAAGCAGGGCGGCGATGAGGGAAGAGACGACGACGGTTAATCGCGCTCGTGCTCGCACACGGCCCTCCATTCGGGGGATGACGAAATGGAGCACCAATTGTGAGCAATTTATGTCAAACGGGAATCCGACCAGAGACGGAAAAACGTTTCATCAGTTCGGCGTATTCACGACCGATTCACCCGTTGTACGGCGAGCGTGATTCCTGGTCAGGCGACAGGACGGGAACGCACCGCGGCGAAGTTCCTGTTCCTCCGGTTGTCCCGCAGATCGGTGAGCGCGGCGAAGTCGGGCTCGAAGGCGGCCAGGCGTCTGTTGCCGAGCCCGCGGAACAGCCCTCGGGAGGTCGCAGGGTTGGGATCGGCGAAGCCCGCCACCCCGCACCCCGTCCGCCCCCGGTACGCCGAGGGGTGCGCCCAATCGCTGATCGCCACGAACGCGGTCACCTCGTACGCCCGCGACACGGCCATGTGCCGCCAGAGGGAGCGCGCGATGGCGGGCGACGGCCGCTGGGTGACCGAGAACGCAGGGACGATCACGAGGTCGGGCCCGGACTCGGCGGCGAGCGAGTCGAAATACCAGAAGTCTGCGCACAACAGGACGAGCAACCGATGGCCGCCGACCTCGACGGCACGCGGACGGCTGCCGCCGAGGACTCCGGCGGCCCGCTCGTCGCCGTACGGATTGAGCTTCTCGTAGTCCGCGACCACCGATCCGCCGGGGTCGGCGACGGCTCCGCGGTTGACCGTGCCGGAGCCGGACGCGCAGTGGTGCGATCCGCCGACGACCCAGCTGCCCAGCGACCGGGCGAGCCCTTCGACCCGCCGCCGATACCGCCGGTCGCCGAGCTCCGCGCCGGCCAGTTCGGGCAGCACCACCACGTCATCCGGACCGAACCGGATGCGCGACCGCTCGGCGTCGCGCAGCACCGCGTCGAAGTTCCGGTCGCCGTCAGAGTGCCATTCCGCAGGCTGTGTCACCACGACTCGCACGAACACCTCCACGTCGGCCCGTAGATCTCGAAACTACGCCGAAACGGCAGGCGCGGCCCTCTTCAGGTAGTGGACCCGGGAGCGATGCCGGCCCTCAGCCGGCTGGTGTTCCGTACCGTGCTGCGAAACCGCGCTGCGAAACCGCGCTGCGAAACCGCGCTGCGAAACCGTGCTGCGAACCCACACCGGCCCAGGCCGAGGCGACGGCAGCGTGAACGCCCAGGCTGTGACCGGGACGGAGACGGGCAGCCGTCGCGCCGCTTCACCGGGCGGGTTCCTCGACCTCGGCGGTGCTGTCCGCGCGGGCCGGGAGGATCACGGCGGTGACGACCACGGCCAAAGACAGCACCGCGCCGATGATGAAGGCCAGTCGCATGCCCTCGAGGTTGGCGAGCACCTCCGCGGTTCCCGCGGATTTCAGTGCCTCGGCTCGCGCGCTCATCACGGTGATCACGAGCGCGGTGCCGAAGGCCGCGGCGACCTGCTGCAGCGTGCTCAGGATCGAGCTGCCGTGGGAGTAGAGCCGTGGAGGAACCGCTCCGAGCCCGAGGGTGAACACCGGGGTGAAGGCCGCGGCCAGACTCACCATCAGCAACGCGTGCAGACCCAGGAGCTGCCAGTAGGGCATGGTCATCGTGACCTGTGTGAAGCCGGCGAGCGCGAGGGTGATCCCGACCGCGCCGGGAATGACCAGGACCCGGCCGCCGAAACGGTCGAACAGGCGGCCGACGGCCGGGCCGAGCAGCCCCATCGCGAGGCCGCCCGGCATCACGAGGAGTCCGGTCTCCAGGGGGCTGAGCTCACGGACGTTCTGCAGGTACAGCGGCAGCAGGATCATCGAACCGAGCATCGCCATGAAGGCAACCGACATCAGGATCAGCGCGACCGTGTAGGTGCGGTGGCGCAGGGTGCGCAGGTCCATCAGCGGCACGCCGCGCTTCTGCAACGACAACTGGCGGACGACGAAGACGACGATGGCGACCAGGCCCGCTGCGACGACTGCGGCGGCAACGCGGACGTCACCGCCCTCGAACCGGCTGAGCCCGTAGACCAGGCCGCCGAAGCCGCCGGCAGCGGTCACCACGCTCAACCAGTCGATGGTGCTGACCTGCGGCTCTCCCACATTCTTGAGCTGCTTCAGGCCACGCCAGGTGATCAGCGCGGCGATGGGGAGCACCACGGCGAACAGCAGCCGCCAGGACCCGAGCTGGAGGATCAACCCCGAGACCGCCGGGCCCATCGCGGGCGCGACCGAGATGGCCAGGCTGACGTTGCCCATCACGCGGCCCCGATCCGCCTCGGGCACTACCTGCATCAATGTGGTCATCAGCAGCGGCATCATCACGGCGGTCCCGGACGCCTGGATGATCCGGGCGCCGAGCAACACCTCGAACGACGGCGCGACGGCGGCCAACGCCGTGCCGAGCAGGAACAGACCCATCGCGGTGGCGTACGCGCGACGGGTGGACACCCGCTGCAGGAACCATCCGGTGATCGGGATGACGGCGGCCATGGTCAGCATGAAGGCGGTCGAGAGCCACTGCGCGGTCTGCTCGGTGATGTGCAGAGCGCCCATCAGCCGGGGGATCGCATTGATCATGATCGTCTCGTTGAGGACGACCACGAACGTGGCGAGCACCAGCAGCCGGATCACGGGCGGGGTGCCGGGGGTGCTCTTCGAAACGGCCGTCACGGCTTTGACAGGGGAATCGGATTGGGTGATGGTCACGGCACCTCGATCAGCGTTGTCGGGACATGACGAGGCCCTTTGCCGGCCCCAGCCTTGGGTCTCCCAAGAAGTTGTGGTCGTAGAAAGCCTGACAGGCGCCACCGACAAAACTCGTCGTCCTCAGCCAGCATTCCGGCAAGCGACCCGAAATGTCACTTGGTTTTCACCGGCGGAGGATTCGCCGCATACGGCCACACATGGCGGTGAGCCCGAGGCTCAGCCGCAGGTGGAGGCGTGGCACAAGAGGATCACCGTCCCGCACCCTCACCGGCGCCCCCTCTACAAGATCTCCGCCTCCCGAGGCTCTTCCACGTACTCGGCCAAGACGCTGCAGTGGTCCCGCCGACAACGCCACCTCGCACGACCGACCTCCCTACACGGAGCCGCCGAAAAGTTTCGGAACACGCATCCCTTGCTTCACAGCATGATGGAGGCCGAGTCTCGCCTCTCGCCCCATGAAACCCGCGCCGCCCGCGAACTCGCTGGTGGTTGTGACTCTTGACGTACAACAGACAGGTTCCTATGGTCGGCATTGCTTTCGCAACACTGCCGAAACTTTCGGGCAGTCTTGTCGTCCGAAGAGGAGTCGTCGTGGTCAATCGAAGCCGACGCCCACGCCGGCCACGTCTTCTCTCAGTCCCACTGGCCGCCATAGGGCTGGTGCTGGGTATGGCGCATCCAGTCCTGGCGGACAACCCGATCCCCACGGTCGTCGACTCGACCCGCAGCGGCGGGCTGTCGGTCGGCTTCACCTTCGACGACGGCCCGAACCCGCCCGACACGCTGCGCCTGCTCGACGTGCTGCGCGAGCACCACGTGAAAGCGGTCTTCTGCCTCTGGGGCGATCACGTACGGCGGCACCCGGAGATCGTCCGGCAGATCGTCGCCGACGGGCACACGTTGTGCAACCACAGCATGCACCACGACGACATGGCGACCTGGTCGGCGGAGCAGATCCGCGCCGATCTCCTGGAGACGAGCGCCGCCATCCGCGCAGCGGTGCCGGGGGCGCACATCCCGTACTTCCGAGCCCCGTACGGCAGTTGGGGGCTGACGCCGACCGTCGCGGCCGATCTCGGCATGCAGGCGCTGGGCTGGCGCCTGGCGATCGGCGACTGGGATCCGCCGGGCACCGCCGAGCTGATCCGCCGCCTGCGAGAAGGAATCACGCCGGGCGCGGTGGTCCTGATGCACGACGGCGGCGGGGACCGGAGCCAGACCGTCGACGCCGTCGACGCCGTCATCCCAGCGCTGCGGTCGGAGGGATGGCACCTGTCGCTGCCCGCCCGCCGGGGCTGACCTGAACGCACCACCCATCACCTGAACGCACCACCCATCACCCCCGTTTCCCCCCAACCCGAGGAGTTCCTTTGCTTCGTCCCGCACTGTCCATCGGCCTCGTGAGCGCCACGGTCCTGCTGGGCGGGATGGCTCTCACCGGCTCGGCCTCGGCCGAACCCGGCGCCGCCCCTGCACAGTCCCAGGCCACCAGGTACCCCGCGGACTCGCTGCGTGCCCTCGGCGACCGGGTCGGTCTGCGTATCGGCACCGCCGTGAACACGGACGAACTCGGCAGCAACGCCGACTACACCCGGATCACGGCCGAGCAGTTCTCCAGCGTCACTCCCGAGAACGTGATGAAGTGGCAACTGGTGGAGCCCACCCGCGGCACGTACGACTGGGCTGCCGCCGACCGGCTGGTCGCCTTCGCGAAGAAGAACAAGCAACTGGTCCGCGGCCACACGCTGGTGTGGCACAGCCAGCTGCCCACCTGGCTCTCCTCCGACGGCTACACCACCACGCTGTCCAACGACGAGCTGAAGGCCCTGCTGAAGAAGCACATCCAAGATCAGGTGAAGCACTTCAAGGGCGACATCTGGCAGTGGGACGTGGTCAACGAGGCGTTCGACGACGACGGGCAGCCCCGCCAGACCATCTGGTACAAGGCGTGGGGCGGTCTCGGCTACATCGCCGACGCCTTCCGCTGGGCCCACGAGGCCGACCCCAAGGCCCTGCTGTTCTACAACGACTACAACCTCGAGTTCACCGGGGTGAAGAGCAACGCCGTCTACGACCTCGTCCGGTCCCTGAAGGCGCAGCGTGTGCCCATCGACGGCGTCGGCTTCCAGGGCCACCTGGACACCCAGTACGGCTTCCCGGACCTGCAGAACAACCTGCAGCGCTTCGCGGACCTCGGCCTGAAGGTGGCCGAGACCGAGGTGGACGTCCGCACGTTCACGCAGGCCCCGCCGAACGAGAACACCCCGACCAACCCGCTGGCCGGGTACGCCCAGGAGAGCTACTGGTCCCGCGCGCTGAAGGCGTGTCTCGCCGTGCGCGAGTGCATCTCGTTCACCCCCTGGGGATTCGGCGACACGTATTCCTGGATCCCCGGCTGGTTCGACAACCCACAGGAGGGCGCCGCCCTGCTGTATGACGGGAACCTGCAGCCCAAGTCGCAGTACTACGTGCTCCAGCAGGACCTGGCACTCGCCGCGGGCGCGCCGCACCGCTCCGGCCCGGGCGCCGGCCGCAACTGACCGTACCGACAGGCACGGGGCCGCACTCCATGAGTGCGGCCCCATTGCCGGTCTCTGCCGTTATAACGTGCGGCGGCGTTTTTCCTCGTCCACGATGTGCCCCTGCGCCGCCGTCGCCTATACAGGGCTATCGGGAAGAGCACAAGATCTATAGCTCTGATCGGGTGGCCACTTCCCCTCTGCGGCTCCGCGTAGGCCCGTCCGTCCTGGCGAAGACCACTGTCCCGGTGGCCACTCTCCTCGTCATCCTCTACCTGGCCATATTCACGGTCACGCTCGTGCGGTCATCGGCATTTCAGGAATCCTTACATGGGCCGGTCCTCTGCGAGTTTATTCCGGAAGATGCTCCGCCGAGCCAGCAGGAGGAAATAAGGGACTATCTGGGCTGCGGGCCTTCGCCCGCGCTAGTCCTGTTCGCAGGTACCGCGTTGATCGCGCTCATTCCCGTGTTCGCGATGACCTACGTGAGTGTGCGGGTATTGCGCTTTCGTGCCGACCTTTTCGGCACGGCGCTCGTCATCCAAGGGGCCCTGAAGGCCAAGCAAAGCGATTGGGAGGCCTGGTTTCTCGCGCCTTGGTTGCCGGGCGCCCATCGTCACAGGTCCTTCTGGGACCCGATGAAGGACGAATAGCGTTGACGACGCTGACGTGCGGGTGTCGCCGGTCGGCGGACAGAAACGGCTGGTCGGCCTTATCCCGTCGCCGCTCTCACGGCATGCACCTTGTCGCTGCTGGTGGAGATATACACGACACCGTCGGCTACCACCGGCCTGTAGATCCCGCTGCCGATTGCATAGGTCCAGCGTTGCTCGCCGGTCACTGCGTCCAGGGCGTGCACCGTGTTCTCGCCGTCATCGTCGAGATACACCACACCGTCGGCCACCACCGAATCATCGGGGTAGTAGTCGCCATCGGAAACCTCGTAGGTCCAGCGTTGCTCGCCGGTCGCCGCGTCCAAGGCGTACATATCGCCCCCGATGTTGCGGACGTACACGACACCGCCGGCCAGCGTCACACTGACGTAGGGGCCGCTGGTTTCGGAGATCCAGCGTTGCTCGCCGGTCGCCGCGTCCAGGGCGTACACCCTGCCGTCATCGGTGGTGTATACGACACCCTCGGCCACCACAGGATCCGAATAGCCGACTGCTGAAGGAACTCTGGGAAGTTTGTGGGTCCAGCGTTGCTTGCCGGTCGCCGCGTCCAGGGCGTACAGCCTGTCCTCGCCGAGCTCGCCGCCGAGGACGTACACCACACCGTCGGCCACCGCCGGCGCGGAGGTCCCGTAGCCGATGTCGTAGGTCCAGGAGGGGGTTATGGTCACGGTCGCCGTCACTGCCCGCCACACGAACCCTGAGACGACAACCAAAACGCCGATTGCCAGCCCTGTGACCGCCCGCTGCCATCTGCTCCACTGACGCCCGCCTACACTCTTCATCTCCCGGACTTCACCGCTATCTCTCCTCGGGGGTGCTCGCATGCCTGGAGTCGGCTTTGGCGTCGCGCCCGGCGCGAAAGGCTCCGAATGACGCTATGGGCGGGCGCTGGAGAACGGCTTGTCGATCACTGGGACGGTCGTGTTCGTCAACGGACGCCGAATACTGGATCAGGTGGCGCAGACAAGAGCGCATCGATGCGGGTCTGGAGCCCGGCATCACCTCCAGCGACCAGGCCGAGCTGGTGGCCGTCCGGCGCCGGATCGCCGAGCTGGAGACCGAGCTGGCGGTGACGCGGCGGGCCAGTGAGCTGCTGCGAGAGGTGGTGTCCGCAAAAGGCGGTTTGAGGCCATCGCGGTGATGGCCGGGAAGGGCTGCCGGTGCAGGTGTGCTGCTGGGTGATGGGTGTGTCGGAGTCGGGCTACTACGCCTGGCGCTCTCGCCCGCCGTCGCCGCGATCGGTGCGGCACGCCTGGTTGACCGAGGTGATCTGGCAGGGCCGCGCCGCCTCCCGCGGCGTCTACGGCGCCCGCCGCGTGCACGCCGAGCTCACCCTCGGCCGCGGCATGGTCGGGCACGAGCAGGTGACGATGCTGACGCATCGCGCGGGCATCAAGGGGCTGCCCGGTAACCGCCGCCGGCGCCCGGTTCCGCAGGTGCCGACCCACCGACATGGTCGACCGGCTGTTCGCCCGCTCCGGCCCCGACCAGCTGCGGGTCACCGACATCACCGAGCACCCGACCCGGGAGGGCAAGGTCTACTGCTGCGTCGTGCTGGACGCCTATTCGCGGCGGGTGGTGGGCTGGTCCATCGACTCCACGCAGACCGCCACCCTGGTCACCAACGCCCTCGGCATGGCCATCCACAACCAGAACCCGCAGGCCGGGACGGTGATCGTCACAGCGCCCCGGGGATGCGCACCCCGGTCGAATACAAGATGCTCTAGGCAAACACCCAGCTTGGAACGAGCAACGGCGTCCGACCGGGGCGAATCCGCGGGTCAGACGCCGTTTTGGCTGGTTGAGCGGAGAGCGTGGGATTCGAACCCACGAGACCGGTCACCCGGCCTAGCGGTTTTCAAGACCGCCGCCATCGTCCACTAGGCGAGCTCTCCCCGGGCGCCCCACGCTGGAGTGCCACGCAGCAGCCTAGTCTCTCACTCCTCGCCGCGTGACCGCGACCGCGAAAGAGATCATCCCGCCTCCGCGACAACTCACAGGTGGTCCGGGATCTCCGAGAACCTGGGCTCGGCCAGCGCCTGCGGCCCGGCGAAGCCGTCGCCCACCGAAGCGGCCAGGCGGAGGTAGGCGTCCCGGGTGGCCTGCTGGAGGCGGTCCAGGTCGATCTCCGCGCCCTCCTCCAGGTGGGCGTCGTACGGCACGCGGACCACGGTGCGGCAGCGGGCGGCGAAGTGGGCCTCCAGCTTGTCGAGGTCCACCGTGGACTTCGACCGGGGCCGTACGCTGCACAGCACCACGGTGGCGGCCCGGACGAGGTCGCCGTAGTGGTGCGCCTCCAGCCAGTCCAGCGTGGCCGAGGCCGCCCGGGCGCGTCCACGGACGGCGAGCTGACCAGCACGATCTGGTCGGCCATGCCGAGCACACCCGACATGGCGGAGTGCAGGAGGCCGGTGCCGCAGTCGGTGATGCAGATGGAGTAGAAGTTCTCCAGCACGTTCGCCACCGCGTGGTAGTCCTTGGCGCTGAACGCCTCCGACACCGACGGGTCGCGGTCCGACGCCAGGATCTCCAGCCGCGAGGGCGTCTGCGAGGTGAAGGCCCGGATGTCCACGTACCGCTTGATCTGCGCGCGCTCGTTCAGCAGGTCGCGTACGGTGGCCGAGGTCTCCAGCTCGACCTTGTCGGAAAGCGTTCCGCGGTCGGGGTTGGCGTCGACCGCGATGACACGGTCGCCGCGCACCTGTGCGAGCGTGGCGCCGAGTCCGACGGTCGTCGTGGTCTTGCCCACCCCGCCCTTGAGGCTGAGGACGGCGACCCGGTGGTGGCCGGTGGCGACGGGCGTGCGGGCGCGCTGCACGAGTTCACGACGCCGCCGCACCTCCGGGGCCTCACCCGGCTTGATCAGCCCGGCGGACGCCTTGTAGACCAGCCGCCGCCAGCCCGTCGCGGGAGCGTTCCTCCGTCCCCGCAGCAGGGTGACCGGGTCGAGGCTGTCGGCGGTCGGCTTCGACCCCGCCGACCTCCCGGTCGTACGCGCGGGCGAACTGAAGGCCGAGACGGGGGGAGCCGGTCGGCGCGGGGGCTGGTAGGCCTCCCGCTCCGCCACCGCGTCCCGTTCCACAGCGGACGTCTGGTCCGGTGCGGGGCTCGGCGCCGACGCGCGCTCGGGCACGGGTTGAGGTGCGGCGGGTGCGGGCGCTGGCGCGGGTTGAGGTGCGGGTGCGGCCGCCGGCGGGGGCGTCGGCGCGCGATCGGACCCGGCTCGTACGGCTTGCGCTCCTCGGCGGCCAGGTCCTCCCGCAGGGAGCCGGTGAAGCGGTCGTCCGTGAAGTCCGGCGCGGTCTCGGCCCGTGGGGTGGCGAACGGAGACGGGATCTCCGGCGGCGCGGGCGGCTCCTCCGGCGTCGGCGGGGGCGGCGGGGGCGGCGGGTTCCTGCTGGGCGGCCGGCACCGGCACGGCCGGCTCCAGCCAGCCACGCAGCGGCTCCCTCGTCGAGCCGGACGCCGGGGAGGCGAAGGGCTTGACCGACTCGCTGCTGGAGAACGCGCCGATGTTCTTGTAGGCGTCGGTGTCCGCCGGGGAGCCGGGGAAGGCGCCGCCGGAGGCCCGTTCGCCGAACAGAGGGGTGGTGAAGGACGAGGGACCGCTCAGGCCGCCCGCCGGCGTGGTGGGGCGTCCCTCGTCCTCCGGCGACTCCTGGTCGTCGCCCGAGGCCCCCTCGGGGGACTCCGCTCCCGCACCGGACGAGGCACCGAAAGACCCCGGGAAGGACGACTCCACAGAACGATCCGACGGCGCGCCGAAAGAACCGAGAGACGAATCGAACGGCGGGGCGCTCACCGGCCCGGTCGACGTGGCGGATTCCTCGCCCTTCGTCTCCGGCGGTGTGCCGAACGCGCTGGGCGACTCGGCCGGCGACGGGTCCTCACGCTCCTCAGAGGGCGAGGACTCGGGCCTGGTCACGAAGGCCGTCGTATCGCCGAAGGCCGCCGTGTCACTCACGTTCCTCGTGTCGCCGAAGTTCGTGTCGCCGAAGTTGTTCTCGCCGTACGCCGAGTCCGCGCCATACCCGGACCCAAATCCGGACTTTTCGCTACTTTCGTACCCAAAACTATCGGAATAGCCTGCGCCGAAGAGGGGCTCGCGGACGGGGCCTGTGGACGACCCCTCCGAAGCGTCCTCCTGTGCCGGAGCGCCGTACGCGGAGCCGGTCGCGCTGTCGGCCGCGCCGCGGAGCAGACCGCCGGACGCGGGCTCGGCCGGGACGGAGGCGTCCAGGGGTCGGCGGGGTACGGCGAGGCGGGCTCGGGGTCGGCGGGCGGCGGCGGTGGAGAGGCGAGCGTGGCGGAGGTGACCGCGCTGACCGCTATCTCCACCTCGTCGGGCATTTCCTTGATCGCGTCAAGCCATGCCAGCTGGTCCTCGAGAGAATGGGGATCCTCACGATCATGTCTCGCCACCGTGTACCCCCTCGGGCTGGGCTAATGGGGTAGCAAACACATTGCAGATTAGCGCCACGTAATACGGTGAATGCGGGCAACCGCCGAGTTCTCCGTCACGCTACTTTAGGTCACATGCGTGCGATCGTGATTTCCGAACCCGGCGGACCTGAGGTTTTGGCCTGGCAGGAAGTGCCCGACCCGCGTCCCGGCGCAGGTGAGGTGGTCATCGAGGTCGCCGCCTCGGCCGTCAACCGGGCGGACCTGCTCCAGCGTCGCGGCTTCTATCCGCCGCCGCCCGGAGCCTCCGAGATTCCCGGACTCGAATGCTCGGGAACGATCATCGAAGTCGGCGAGAACGTCCCGCATCTCGCCCCCGGCGACCGGGTCTGCGCCCTGCTGGCCGGCGGCGGATACGCCGAACGGGTGGCGGTCCCCTGGCAGCAGGTGATGCCGGTGCCGGAGGGCGTCACGCTGGACGAGGCCGCCGGCCTGCCCGAGGTCGCCTGCACGGTGTGGTCGAACGTCTTCATGACCGCCCGCCTGCGCAAGGGCGAGACCCTGCTCGTCCACGGCGGCGCGAGCGGCATCGGCACCATGGCCGTCCAGCTCGCCAAGGCGTACGGCTCCCACGTGCTCGTGACGGCCGGATCGGCGGACAAGCTCGCGCGCTGCCGCGAACTCGGCGCGGACGAGGGCGTGAACTACCGCGAGGAGGACTTCGCCGAGCGGTTCGAGGGCCGGGCCGACGTCATCCTCGACATCGTCGGCGCGAAGTATCTGCCCGGGAACCTCCGTGCCCTCGCCACCGGCGGCCGCCTGGTCGTCATCGGCATGCAGGGCGGCGCGAAGGGCGAGCTCGACCTCGGCACGCTGCTCGCCAAGCGGGCCGCGATCCACGCGACCGGGCTGCGCAACCGCCCGGTGGACGACAAGGGCGTGATCTGCCGCGGCGTTGTGGACAACGTGTGGCCGCTCGTCGCCGCCGGGGCCGTACGGCCCGTGGTGCACGAGCGGATCCCCCTCGACCAGGCCGCCCGCGCTCACCGGATGCTCGAAGAGGGCGAACACATCGGAAAGCTCCTGCTGGTCAGGTGAGTTAGGTTGGATCGGGTGAGCACGGTGTGGCCCAGCGGAGCGAATCAGGAGTTGTAAGCGATCGATGAACGCAGACGAGAGCACGCCGCAGATCGTGGTCGTGGGGCCGCAGGGCCTTTCGGTCTCCGGCGGCAACGGTAAGGGCGAGCACGAGGAGCGGTCCGTCGCCGACCTGGTGGAGCAGCCCGCCAAGGTGATGCGGATCGGCAGCATGATCCGCCAGCTGTTGGAGGAGGTGCGGGCGGCTCCCCTCGACGAAGCCAGCCGCAAGCGGCTCAAGGACATCCACCAGAGCTCCATCAAGGAGCTCGAGGAGGGCCTGGCCCCCGAACTGGTGGAGGAGCTGGAACGGCTGTCCCTGCCATTCAGCGACGAGAGCGAGACCCCGCCGAGCGACGCGGAGCTGAGAGTCGCGCACGCCCAGCTCGTCGGCTGGCTGGAGGGCCTGTTCCACGGCATCCAGACCACGCTGTTCGCCCAGCAGATGGCCGCGCGGGCGCAGTTGGAGCAGATGCGCCGCGCACTCCCCGGCGGCATGGGCCAGGCCGCGCAGGACGACCAGGGCCACCGCGCGGGCGGCCCCTACCTGTAGAACCCCACCTACCCGCTGACTCGGAACAGGGTCTCGAGCACGACCGCCACACCGTCGTCGTTGTTGGCCGCCGTCACGTGATCGACGGCGGCCAGCACGTCGGGGTGGGCGTTCGCCACCGCGTACGACGTGCCGGCCCAGGTCAGCATCGGCAGGTCGTTCGGCATGTCGCCGAAGGCGACCACCTCCGCGGGCTTGATCCCCCGCTCCTCGGCCAGCGTGGCCAGCGCCGTGGCCTTCGTCACGCCGTACGCGCTCATCTCGATCAGCGCCCGCCCGCTGGAGTGGGTCGGGGTCACGATGTCGCCGACGATCTCCAGCACGCCGCGGTGCAACTCGTCGGGGTCCATCGAGGGGTGCTGCGCGAGCAGCTTGGCGCACGGCCGGGAGGTCAGCGCCGCGATGGCGACCATCCGGCCATAGGACAGCTCCCGGGCGTCCCAGCGCCCGAGCGCGTAGTCGGACTCGTGCGCGAAGCCACCCTCGTACTCGACCGAGAACGTGAGATCGGGCACATTCCGCCGCAGCCGGGTGACGCACTCTTCGAGGACGTCGGGGTCGATCAGGTGCGACTCGACGATCTCCTCGGTGTGGAGGTCGTACACGAGCGCGCCGTTCGCACAGATGGCCAGCCCGCGGTGCCGTACGGCTCCCGCGACGGTGTGCATCCATCGGGGCGGCCGCCCGGTCACGAAGACGAGGGTGCCGCCGGCATCCTCCACCCGGGCGAAGGCGGCGGCGGTACGTGGAGAGACTGTTCCGTCGGTGCGCAGAGCGGTGCCGTCGAGGTCCGTGGCGACGAGGCGGGGGCAGGTCATGACAGGTTCCAGTGTGCACCGAGATAGGCCATGCCATGCCCTCGGCCACACCCGGGGCGAGAAATCTCCTCCGGACGTGGAACACCAACGGGCTACATAGTGTTAGATGTGAAGGCGTTGTATTAGCTGTTCCCGTAGCGAAAACCAGTTTGACTGTATGAGCCACCCGGGGAGCTGTGCGACACACCCGGGGTCCACGAGGTGTGGTCCCCAAGATTCACTTCCTTAGGGAGAGCAGTAATGGCTCAGGGAACCGTCAAGTGGTTCAACGCTGAGAAGGGCTTCGGCTTCATCGCACCGGACGGCGGCGAGCCCGACGTGTTCGTGCACTTCTCCGCGATCACGGGCAGCGGCTACCGCAACCTCGAGGACGGCCAGCGGGTCGAGTTCGAGGTCATCGCCGGTCCGAAGGGCCCGCAGGCGTCGAACGTCCGTGGCCTCTGACCTGACGTGACGAAGGCGGGGCTCGCGTCGGCGAGCCCCGCCTTTTGCGTACCCGGGGGCGCCCCGGCCGTCAGCGCCGCGGCGGCCCCTTGGAAGGCCTCCGCGCATGAAAGTTTCACGCGCGGGGGTCTTCTTCGCACTCGGCTCGCCTCCAAACCGAGAGATTTACATCACATCTGACGGCCCCTGCCGCCAAAGGTGCAGATCCCACTTTTCAGGGACATCCGAGGCTTTCGACCGCACGCCCCCGCGCCAGGGAACCCGGCCGCCGCAGGAACCGCCCGGACACACACGAAGACCTCCGTACGCGGTGGGCGGCACCACGCCGGAGGTCCTCGATGGAGGCCGGTAGGTCTACCGGGACAGCGGCTCCAGGACGTCGAGCCCCACGTACGGCCGCAGCGCCTTGGGGACGACCACCGAGCCGTCGGCCTGCTGGTGGTTCTCCAGGATCGCCACGATCCAGCGGGTGGTCGCGAGCGTGCCGTTGAGCGTCGCCACGTGGTGCGGCTTGCCGTCCTCGTCCTTGTAGCGCACCTTCAGGCGGCGCGCCTGGAAGTCGGTGCAGTTGGATGTCGAGGTGAGCTCGCGGTAGCGGCCCTGCGAGGGGATCCACGCCTCGCAGTCGTACTTGCGGGCCGCCGAGGTGCCGAGGTCGCCCGCCGCCGTGTCGATGACGCGGTACGGCAGCTCCACCTTCTCGAGCATCTCCTTCTCCCAGGCGAGCAGCCGCAGGTGCTCCTCGTGGGAGTCCTCCGGCCGGCAGTAGGAGAACATCTCGACCTTGTCGAACTGGTGGACCCGGATGATGCCCCGGGTGTCCTTGCCGTACGACCCGGCCTCGCGGCGGAAGCAGGACGACCAGCCGGCGTAGCGCAGTGGCAGCGCGCGGGGGTCGAGGATCTCGTCGGAGTGGTAGGCCGCCAGCGGCACCTCGGAGGTGCCCACCAGGTAGAGGTCGTCCTCGGGCAGGCGGTAGATCTCCTTGTCGTGGGCGACGTGGAAGCCGGTGCCCTGCATCGACTCCGGCTTCACGAGCACAGGCGTGATCATCGGCGTGAAGCCCGCCTCGATCGCCTGCTGCATCGCCATGTTGAGCAGCCCGAGCTGAAGCCGCGCGCCGACACCCGTCAGGAAGAAGAACCGGGCGCCCGAGACCTTCGCGCCGCGCTCGATGTCGATCGCGCCGAGCAGCTCGCCCAGCTCGACGTGGTCGCGGGGCTCGAAGTCGAAGACCGGCTTCTCGCCGATCTCCTCCAGCACCACGTAGTCATCCTCGCCTCCGGGGGGCGCGCCCTCCTCGACGATGTTCGGCACGGTCATGAGCAGCTCGTCGAGCTCGCTCGCCAGCGCTGCGGCCTCGGTCTCGGCCGCCTTCACCTGCGCGGCCAGCTCCTTCGCGCGGTCGAGCAGCGACTGGCGCTCGTCTCCGGACGCGCGGGACACCGACTTGCCGATGCTCTTCTGCTCGGCGCGCAGCGACTCGAAGTTGTTGAGCGCGGCACGGCGGCGCTCGTCGAGCGACAGCAGGGTCTCCACGACCGAGTCGTCCTCGCCGCGGACGCGCTGCGACGCCCGGAGCCGGTCAGGGTCCTCACGAAGGGTTCGCAGGTCAATCACGGCTCAAAGGCTACCGGAGCCGGTGCGGCTCCCGCCCGTCAAGCGAGACCGGCGCGGATCTTTCC
Organism: Microbispora sp. GKU 823; assembly: GCF_002027145.1. Lineage (NCBI taxonomy): Bacteria > Bacillati > Actinomycetota > Actinomycetes > Streptosporangiales > Streptosporangiaceae > Microbispora > Microbispora sp. GKU 823. The sequence goes on from NZ_MWJN01000006.1 coordinate 37,832, forward strand.
GAGCCATTCGGCGGCCTCGGCGAAGTCCGTGTCGGTCGTACCCTCCTTGATCTGCGTCGGAACCCGGTCGGCCCGCGGATAGCTGCCGAGGAAACGCAGGTCGTCGCAGAGCCGGTGGAGGCCGGCGACGGCCTCTCCGACCCGGGCGTCGGCGATGTGACCCTCGAAGTCGAAGTGGAAGAAGTAGCGGCCGATGCCGTCCCCGGTGGGACGCGACTCGATGCGGGTCAGGTTGACCCCGCGCACCGCGAACTCGCTCAGCATCTCCAGCAGTGCGCCCGGGTGGTCGTCGCGGAGGAAGGCCACGAGCGAGGTGCGGTCGGCGCCGGTGGGCTCCGGCAGCCGCCCGGGCCGGTTCACCTTGATGAACCGGGTGACGGTGTCGGAGCGGTCGCCGATGTTCGAGGCGATCGCGTCGAGCCCGTAGTACTCCCCGGCGATGGCCGGGCTGATCGCCGCGTCGTACGGAGACTCGGGAGAGGCGACCTCCTGGGCGGCGGCGGCCGTCGACGAGGCCGCGATCACCACGGCGCCGGGCATCTCACGCTCGATGAACCCACGGCACTGGGTGTGGGCCGCCGGGTGGGTGATGACCCGCTTGATCTGGGCCAGTTCGGTGCCGGGCCGCACCAGCAGGGAGAACTCGACCGGGAGCAGCAGCTCACCGGTGATGTGGAGCGGCCTTCCCCCGGCCAGCTCGTCGAGGGTCTGGGTGATCGCCCCCTCCACCGAGTTCTCCAGCGGGACCACCGCGCCGTCCGCCGCGCCGTCGCGGGCGGCGTCGAGCGCGACTCCGACGTTGGCGCAGGGCAGGCGCTCGACATCCGGCTCCAGGAGTCGCAGGGCCGCCTCACAGAAGGTGCCCTGAGGCCCCAGGTACGCGAGCTTCGACATGTCCTCAAGGGTATCCGCAGGTAGGTGTGGCGGGCATGCGGAGACACTCCTGTGGAAAACACCTAGGTCCGGCTCGTCCTGTGGACAGGCCCGCTCATCCTGTGGACAACCGCCCGGTCACGTGGCCGCGGCGGGAACGGCGACAGCGGCCCGCCGCCGGGGCAACCAGGAGCCGAGGAGCCAGACGAGGCCGATGGCGCCGAGCCCGAACGCGTTCTGCACGATCTTCCCCGCGACCGGGCTGAGCACGGGGATCTCCAGCGCCTTGAGGGTCACTCCCCACCACGGGATGGGCAGCACGTAGTAGAGCCACACGCCCGCCGCGACCAGCAGCCGGACCCGGTCGCGGCCCGACCCGGCGAGGGCCGCGAGCACGACCACGACCCAGGCGATGTGGTGGATCCAGGCCACCGGCGACAGCAGCACCGCCATCAGCCCCGTCAGCGCCACCGCGGTCGTCACGTCGCCGTCCAGGTACGCCCGCCGGGCGCGGCGGAAGCCGTACCAGCCGATCACGGCGACGGCGGCGAGCCAGAGCACCGTGGTCAGCCAGCCGGGCAGGTAGAGCCTGAGCAGCATGCCGCGCAGCGACTGGTTGGTGGTGGCGGCGTTCGCGCCCAGCCGCTCGGAGTCGAGCAGCGCCCCGAACCAGAAGTCCCGGGCGTCGTCGAAGATCACCAGGAACGGCAGCAGTGTGAGCAGGGCCGCCGTGAACACCGCCATGAAGAAGGCCCGGCGTTGTCCTGAGGCCCCGTGGCGCTGCCTTGCATCCCCCTCCCCGGCGGGGAAGGCGGTGATCGCCAGGTAGACGAGGAACACGCCGGGGGTGAGCTTCACCGCCGTGGCGAGGCCGATCAGCATCCCGCGCGGCCACCACGGCCTGCGCGCCACGCAGTCGAGCAGGCACAACGCCAGGAGGAACAGGTCCACCTGGCCGAACCTGAACTGGTCCCTGATCGGCATGAGATAGGTGCACGCGGCGCACAGCACGGCGAACAGCAGCGGCGCGGCCAGGGCGCCGCGCACGCCGTCCAGGAAGGCCCGGAAGGCGTGCCGCACCGTCACCGCGAGGACGGCGACGATGGCGACCGTCCACACCCACTGCGCGGCCGGCCATGACATGACGGCGAGCGGCACCGCCAGCATCGCGGCCACCGGCGGATAGGTGAACGGCAGCAGCTGGGGAGCCGGCGTGATCACGTCGTAGACGGGCAGACCCCGCAGCAGCGCCCAGCCGCCCGTACGGTAGACGTCCAGGTCCACCAGACGCTGGTCCTCGGGGTTGGTCAGCCAGTAGGCGATCAGCGGCGACGCCGCGGCGGCCAGCGCCACGAGGGCGAGCGCCCACGCCCAGGCGGGCCGGGGGGCCCCGGCGATCCGGCCAGTCGTCATGACCAGGCAGGCTACCGTGGACCGTGTCCGCACCGTTATCGATCATGAGGGAGCGCGGAACAGTGCGTCGCAGGCTGGCGGGGCTCTTCGCGTCGATCCTGGTGCTCGTCGTGGCGGCCCTCGTCCTGCCGGCCGCTCCCGCGTCGGCTTCACCACAGGCCGCCGCGGTGACGGGCCGGGTCGTGGTGATCGGGGTGCCCGGCCTCCGCTGGGACGACCTCGACCCGCGGCGCACCCCCGCGCTGTGGGGGCTGGCCGCCCGCGGCTCCAGCGCGTCGCTGTCCACGAGGGCGGTCCCTCCCGAGGGGCTGCCGGTGACCTGTCCGACCGCCGGCTGGCTGACGGTCTCCGCGGGCCAGCGGGCGGGAGCGCCCGGCGCGGGCTGCGGGCCCCTTCCCGAGCCCGTCACCGCCGTCGGCGGCACGGCGACGATCCCGAACTGGTCCGAACTGGTCGCCGTGCAGCAGGCCGGTCCCTTCAAGGCCCGGCTCGGCCTCCTCGCCGACGCCGTGACCGCCGCCGGAGGGAAGATCGCGGCCATCGGACCGGGGGCCGCCCTGGCCGCCGCCGACGGCTCCGGCAGGGTCGCGACGTACGCCGCGACACCCGCCGCGCTGCCCGACCTCACGCCGTACGCCCTCGTCGTCGCCGAGGCGGGGGAGATCACGCAAGCCCGGGTGGATGACGGGCGCGGGCAGGCGCGGCGGGCGGCCGTGAGCGCGGCCGACCGGACCGTGGCCGAGGTGCTCGCCAAGGTGCCCGCCGGTTCGACCGTACTCGTGGCGGGGCTGTCCGACTCCCCTGGCCGCGGCGAGGGCTCCATCGCCCACCTGCACGTCGCGATCGCCTCGGGCGGGCCGTACGGGCACGGGTGGCTGACCGCCGCCTCGACCCGGCAGCGGGCGCTGGTCACGATCACCGACGTCACGGCGACGGTCACGCACCTGCTCGGCCTGCCCACGCCCGAGGGCGCGGTCGGCCGGGCGTGGTCGGGCGGCGGCGCGGCGCCACCCGTGAGCGAGGCGGCTCCCAGGCTGGCCGACGCCGACCTCGCGAGCCAGGTGCTCAGGGAGGTCAGGGAGCCGTTCTTCATCACACTGGTCGCCGCGCAACTGCTCTTCTACGGCCTGGCCGCGCTCGTGATCAGGCGCCACCGGCGGATGCTGACGACCACGCGGGTCGTGGCGACGGTCAGCGGCGCGCTCCCGGTGTCGATCTTCCTGGCGCAGCTCGTGCCCTGGTGGGGCTTCGCGCATCCGATGCCCGCCCTGCTCGGCACGATCCTGGGCTTCGCCGTCCTGGTGGCCGGGCTCGCGTACGCCGGGCCGTGGCGCCGCCACGTGCTGGGGCCGCCCGCCGTGGTCGCCGGGATCAGCTCGCTCGCGCTCCTCGCCGACGTGGTGACGGGCTCGCGGCTGCAGGTGAACGCGGTGGCCGGCTACGAGCCCGTGACCGGCGGCCGGTTCTACGGCTTCGGCAACATGGCCTTCGCCGTCTACTCGACGGGCACGATCCTGCTCCTGGCGGCCGTCGCCCACGCGCTGCGCCGCCGGCCGAGCTCGCCGTGGCCGTCTGCGTGGCGTACGGCCTGCTCGCGATCGCCGGGGACGGCTGGCCGACGTGGGGCGCGGACTTCGGCGGGGTGCCGTCGTTCGTCCTGGGCGTGGCGGTGTGCGTGCTGATGGTCGCGGGCAGGCGGGTGTCGGTCCTCCGGCTCGGGCTGATCGCCGTGGCGGGGGTCGTGCTCATCTCGCTGATCGCGGTGGCCGACTGGCTGCGTCCCGCCGACCGGCGCACCCACCTCGGCGCGTTCGTCCAGCAGATCATCGGCGGCGAGGGCGGCTCTGTCGTCGGACGCAAGCTCGGGGCGATGCTCCACACGCTGGGCAATCTCCCGCTGACGCTGCTGTCGCTGGTCGCGCTGGCGTTCCTGTTCCTCGTGCTGGCCCGGCCGTCCCGGTGGGGCGCGCCCGCGCTGAGCCTGGCCTACGAGCGGGCGCCCGAGCTGCGGGCCGGGCTGTTCGGCGCGCTCACCGCGGCGTTCGCCGGGTTCCTGATCAACGACTCGGGGATCGCGATTCCGGCGATGGCCCTGACGGTCGCGGTGCCGCTGGCGCTTGCGGCGTCCGTACGCGCGCTCCAGACCGCGCCGCCCACCACAGCAGCGCGATCGTCAGCGCCAGCAGGAGCGACGGCGCCACCCAGCCCCTGACCACGTCGACGAGCCACCTCAGGTCGTCCGGCTGATCCGTCTGACGCGCGGGCAGGTAGGCGAGCGAGAGCACGGCGAGCCGGGCGACCAGGAACGCCTCCAGGCCCGGCCAGGCGACCAGGGCCAGCAGCGCGAACCCCAGCCCGTCATACCAGGGCAGCGCGTACGGCGTGGAGAACAGCCAGGCCACGGCGACGGCCAGGGCGACCACCGGCCCCTCGCGCTCGGCCGCCGGACGGCCGCGCAGCAGGAGGGCGGCGAGCGCGGCCAGCAGGAGCAGCGACCCGGCCTGGATCCACGCCCGGTAGGCCCCGGACCCGAACACCCCCTGCAGCGCCCTTTGGGCCGGCTTCCACGGCGTAGCGAGCGAGACCGACTTGCTGGCGTTGAGCAACTGGTCGAGCGAGTGGGGCCCGGCGAGCAGATATGCCACGAGCACGGTCAGCGCCGCCAGCCCGGCGACCAGCGCGAGCCGCCGGGGGCTCCGGCGCAGCTCCCACGCCGTGCCCAGCGCCACCAGGCCCACGGTGGCCTTGACCGCGACGCCGAGGCCGAGCGGCACACCCCGGCGGGCGACCAGCCCGGCCACGACGAACGCGATCGCCACGGTGTCGAGGTGCATCCCGGCCACGAGCTCGTAGACGATCAGCGGGTTGGCCGTCCACAGCAGGGCCGCGCGGCGCTGCCGTACGGGATCGCCGGAGGTGGCGCGGTGGAGCAGCAGGCCGGTGGCGACGAAGGCGGCGGCGTTGACCAGGGCCATCACGAAGACCGTCAGGCGGACGGAATCGCCCCCCACGTGGCTCGCCAGCGCCTGTACGGCCGTCGCGACCGGGCCGTACACGCTGGGCGTCCCCTTCCACTCCTCCACCCGGCCGACGACCGGATCGGCGGGAAGGTCGGCGGGCACGGTCGCGTACGGGTCGTGGCCGAGGACCGCGATCCGGCCGTACGCGGCGTAGTTGAGGTGGTCGGCCGGACCCGGAGGGCGGGAGGAACGGCGAGGACCGCGGCGGCGGCGCACCCGGCGACGACGAGCGTGCGCGCCCGCGGCATACGGTCGGCGTACGCGAGACCGGCGGCCAGGCCGGCAGTGCCGAGGACGAGCGCCGCGGCGGCCAGCGCGACGACGAGGTGGCCGTCGGGCGCGAGATCGAGCGAGTAGGGGGGCTGCCACGACGGCCCGGGCAGCCCGGGCACCATCGCGGACGGCCCGAGGACCCCGATCGCGATCGTGAGGACGATCGACAGGCCGCCGGCGGCCGGGGCCAGCCGGGCGGCGAACCGTGCGCGCCCCCTCGAATCCACCCGAGAATTCCACCACACCGGCCCGCCGACGTGGGCGAAGCCACCAGGTGGCCCGGCTCGACAGCGCGGCTCAGCGGCGCGGCGGGCGGAGGGCGGCGCGCGCCTGGTCCACGGCGGGCTCGCGGGCGGCGAGGGCCAGGCCGACGTCTCGGAGCTGCTTGGCCCTGTGCAACTGGGAGCGCCAGTCGGTGCCGGTCGCCCGGTGCGACATCTCGACCTCGACCTCGGTCACCCGGAAGCCCTTCCTGAGCAGGTCGACGGTCATGCCGGTCTCGACGCCGAAGCCGTGCGCGAGCGGCCGGGCCGCCTCGAACGCCGCCCGGGTGAGGCACCGCTGCCCGTTGAGCGGCTGGGTCGCCTCCCAGCCGGTGAGCCGCTTGATGCCGTCACGGGCCAGCCGTACGACGATGCCATGGCCGCCGAGCTTGACCCTGGTCGCGAACTTCGCGATGGTCAGGTCGGCCTCGCCCCCGCGTACCGGCGCGATCAGCGGGAGGGCGGCCGCCGCCGTCTCGCCCAGGTCGGCGTCGAGGAACAGCAGGTGCCGGGGATGGTCCTCGTCGAGGAGGCGCACGGCCTCGGCGCCGCTCTCCATCGCCGCCGCCTTGCCCCGGTTGCGGCTGTGCCGTACGACCCGGGCGCCCGCCGCCCTGGCCACCCGGCCGGTCTCGTCGGACGAGCCGTCGTCGACCACGACCACGAGATCCACGCCGGGCAGCTTCAGGGCGGCGGTCACGGTGGCGCCGATCCGGTCGGCCTCGTCCTTCGCCGGGATCACCACCGCGGTGTCCGGCTCGGGCACTGCCATCTCCCCCATGCGCCTAGCCCTGATGCTCGGCCGTGAGCAGGTCGGCGGGCACCGTGTCGTGCACGGTGAACACCGAGTCCAAGCCGGTGACCTGGAGAATCTTGCGTACCGCCGGTCTCGGGGCCGCCACCTCCAGCGTGCCGCCCCGCTCGCGCAGCCGCTTGAGCGCCGACAGCAGCACGTTCATGCCCGTGGAGTCGCAGAACTCCACTCCGGACATGTCGATGACCACCCGGTCCGGCCCGGTCTCCAGCAGACGGGTGAACTCCGCCTGCAGCCGGGGCGCGGTATATAGATCGATTTCGCCGAAGACGGCCATGACGGCCTGACCGGCGTGGGATTGCGTCGCGACTTTGAGCTCCACGAGGCGCACACTAGCGTCGTCCCGGCCCCGGGTCACGCTCCATCGGATTCATCGAAGAGTCGTCCGCCCTTTGTCCCCGATTCCGGCCCCATGTAAACGCCGAGTGCGCGAAGCTTGACGCTATGCGACACCGGCGTCGCCGGATGGAGGGCCCGGAACCTCCGCGTCTTGGTCGTCACTTCGCAAAGGAGGGCGGGCGCCGAGCACAGCGGGCCCGAGAGCAGATGAACAGTGAGATACCCGAGGATCCACAGCGGCGCGTCCTGCGCGAGCATCTGGAGACCATCCAGGTGCGCACCGAGAAGGCCTCGTCGTGGCGCGACGCGGCCGAGCCGCTGCGCGGCCTGGTCAACCGCGAGGGGTACGTCCCGGTCAGCGCCCGGCTGGCGGCCGAGGACCTCGATTTCCTCGCCGAGGCGCGCGAGGAGCTGCTGAGCTTCTCCGAGCTCGGCATCCGGCTGCTCGATCTGCACCAGCCCAGGGACGCGGGCGGCATCTCGAGCGACCCCGCCAACCCGATCCTGCGGTGCCGCAGCTGCATGTGGCGCTGGCCGTGCCCCACGTTCCGGGCAATGGCGGAGGCGTTCACCCCGCGTCAGCGGGACGCCGCCCCGGACGTCCCCTCCTGGCGCGGCCAGCTGGAGCACCAGCTCGACCCGTGACCCCGGCGGCCGGCGCCGCCCCGACCTGCGCTTTCGTGCCGGGTTCTGCGACGCCAAGAGGCGCAGAAGTCGTCATTAAGTGTTCGCCAGGGAGGCGTTCCTAACTTCCCCTGTGTAAGGGCCGGCGTGCCGAGAGGGGCGCGGCCGGCACAGGAGAGGACCGCGGGGCCCGGACGTCGAAGGGCTTGCCAGGTCCCGGATGGGAAGAGCGTCATGAAACTGGTCTACAAGGTCCTGGCCTCACTCGTCGCGGCCGAGGTCGCCGTACAGGCGATGATGGTCGTCCTCGGCGACGCCGGGCTGTTCAAGTACGTCGAGCAGGGCGGCGTGGTCGACAAGGCGGCCGCGGAGAGCGGGGGGATCGAGTTCCCCGAGTTCTTCGCCTTCGTGGTCCACGGCATGAACGGGATGATGGTCATCCCCTTGATCGCGCTGCTCCTGCTCGTCTCCTCGTTCTTCGCGAAGATCCCCGGAGCGGTCAAGGGGGCCGCCCTCGTGGTCCTGCTCGTCGCGGTCCAGGTCTCCCTGGGCCTTCTCGGCCACCAGATCCCCGCCCTGGGCGCCCTGCACGGCCTGAACGCGCTGCTGCTGTTCAGCGCCGCCGTCCACGCCGCGCGTCGCGGCCGCGGTGCCGTGGTGAGCGCGCCCGCCCAGTCGCACGCCCGTGTCGAGACCGTCGCCTGACGACATCTCGCATGAACGGGACTCGCCGTCGCGGCGCCCGCCTCCGGCTCGCTCTGGCGGGCGCCGCGACCATCGCCCTGCTCGGCCCTCTGGCCTGGATGTGGCAGGACAGTCTCATGCCCGATGCGTACTCCGTCATGGACATGGGGTACGCGGACTACGGCGGCGCTGTCACACACGTGGCGGGCACCTCCGGACACTCCGAGCACTCCGAACACAGCGGGCACTCCGAGCACACGGCGTCGGCGCGGAGCCTGACGTCGTTGACGGCCGACCCGGACCGCGCGGCCGACGTCGCGATCACCCTGGTCGCGCGCAAGCAGCGGTTCCGGCTGCCCACCGGCCGCTCGGTTGACGGATACACGCTGAACGGCGCCTCCCCCGGCCCGGTGATCCACGCCACCGTCGGGCAGCTCGTGGAGGTCCGCCTGGTCAACGAGTCGGTGCCGGACGGCATCACGCTGCACTGGCACGGCGTCGACGTGCCCAACGCCGCGGACGGGGTCGCCGGTGTGACCCAGGACGCGGTCGGCGTGGGCCGGTCGTTCACCTACCGCTTCGTCGCCGGCCAGGCCGGCACCTTCTGGTACCACTCGCATCAGGTGTCCCACGAGCAGGTACGCCGCGGTCTGCTGGGCGCCCTGGTGGTGACCCCGGCGGCGCGACCGCCGGCAGGCACGGCCGACGTCGTGGCGCTGCTGCACCTCTACGACGGGGCCCGCACGATCAACGGGCGGGAGGGAGACGTCCGCGCCGAGGCACGTCCCGGCGAACGGGTGCGCGTACAGGTGATCAACACGGAGAACGGCCAGACGCCCGTATGGGTCGGCGGCGCCCCGTTCCGGCTCGCCGCCGTCGACGGCACCGATTTGCACGAGCCCGCTTCCGTACGGGACACCGCCGTGACGGTCACCGCGGGAGGCCGCGCCGACATCGAGGTGACCATGCCCGAGGACGGCTCACCGGTGCGGGTCCACATCGGCGGCCCGGCCGGCGTCGTGCTCGGCTCGCGGTCGTACGACGCGCCCACCGTCCCCCGGCCCTCGACCACGCTGGACCTGCTCTCGTACGGCACTCCGGCATCACTCGGGTTCGACCCGGACCGGCCCGATCGGCGGTTCGACTACGAGATCGGGCGCCGCCCGGGCTTCCTTGACGGGCGTCCCGGGGTCTGGTGGACGATCAACGGCCACATGTTCCCCGACGTGCCGATGTTCGTCGTCGCGGAGGGCGACGTGGTGCGGATGCGCATCGTCAACGACAGCGGCGAGCCACACCCGATGCACCTGCACGGCCACCACGCCGTGGTGCTGAGCCGCGACGGCGTGCGGGCGACGGGCGGCCCCTGGTGGGTGGACTCGCTCGAAGTCGGCACCGGCGAGTCGTACGACATCGCCTTCGTCGCCGACAACCCCGGCATCTGGATGGACCACTGCCACAACCTGCCGCACGCCACGGAGGGACTCGTCGCCCACCTCATGTACGAGGGAGTCACCACGCCCTTCACCGTGGGCGGGACGGGCGGGAACAAGCCGGAATGACCTCCGGTGGCCACCGGCGCCGCGACGGTCTCGTGACCCTGGAACGCTCCGGCCCCCGGCCTGAACCTTTCATGACAGGCGATGTCACCCGCGCCGGATCGGGCTCCGGTCCGCGCGGCGACCCCGCATGTCACCGCGCCGGGACCCCTGACTGCGAGGGCCACCGGACCGCATCGCGTCGTCTCATCGGTTGATCTCCGTGGCCCCGATGAGAACGTGATGACGGCTGCTCGCATGATCAGCCCGCGAAGGGAGGAGTCTCGCATGGTTCGCACCTTCCAGTCCTGGGGCGACCGCCTGCTGGCCCGTCTGGTGCCGAGGACCGAGGCGTCGGCCGCCGTACCGTGCTGGTGCCCGGGCTACAGCCAGGCCGGCCCGAACTGCCCCTGCAACAACGGCGTACGACAGGTGTGCTGCTACGGCGGCAACTACGGCTACTACTGCTACAGCCAGGCCTGCTGAGGTCCCGGCGCGGCGGGGCACGCGCGGGCGACGGCCCGCGCGTGGCCTCGGCCGGCCCGGCCCCGGGGATGTGCCGCGGATGCGCTGGGGCGTCCGCCCGGTCCCTGCCGCCGGGTCACCTCTCGGCGATCACGTGTCGCGGCGGGGTCCAAGCCGAAGGGGGAAGTCGTGAACTACCTGCTCCTCGCCTGCCGGATGGCCATCGGGCTGACGTTCCTGGTCTCACTCGCGTCGAAGCTGCGCGGGCGGGAGTCCTGGCTGCGGTTCGCCGACGCCACGGCACGGTTGCTTCCCGCCCGTATGGGGGCCGTGGGAGCCGAGCGGCGCCACGCGCTCGCGGCCGTGGCCGCCGTCGCGGAGGGGGCCGTCGTCGTGCTGTTGACCGTCCCGGCCACGGCGTCGGCCGGGTTCGCGGTGGCGCTGGCCGCGCTGGCGGCGTTCTCCTTCGTCATCCACGCCGCGATCCGCAGAGGGCTCGCGGTCCCGTGCCACTGTTTCGGCGGCCGGAAGCTGCCGGTCGGGCCCGCCGACCTCGCCAGGAACGCCCTCCTCGGGCTGATCGCCCTCACCGGCCTGGCGCTGACGATCCTCGTCCCCGTACGCGGGCCGGCCGAGCTCGCGGGAGCGGCGGTCGCGGCCCTGGCCGCGCTCCTGGTCACGGTCCTGGTCGTGCTGACGGGGGAGATCGCCGACCTGTTCGGGCTCACCCGGGAGAGCAGGTAGCGGTGGCCCATCCGGTGCGGAGGCGGCTGGTCCTCCTTCCCGTCGTGGCCGTGGCGCTCTCCGGCCTGGCCGTGGTCGCCTGGCTGCGCCGGCGGTTCGTCCTGGTCGAGGTGTCCGGCACGAGCATGCGGCCGAGCTTCCGCACGGGAGATCGCGTCCTGGTGCGGCGTGTCCCGTCGCACGGCGTACAGGTGGGCGAGGTCGTCGTGGTCGAGGCGCCGCGGCCCCGGGGTCACCAGCCGGGGCCGGAACGGAAGTGGCACATCAAGCGGGTGGCGGCGGTCGGGGGCGATCCGGTGCCCGCGCGGGTGGCGGACGCGCCCGCGCTCCGGAACGCCGACCGGGTGCCGACCGGTCATCTGGTCGTGCTGGGGGACGACCCACGCTCGAGCCTGGACTCGCGCCAGCGCGGCTTCGTGCCCGCCGACCGGGTCCTGGGAGTGGTCCTGCGGCGGTTGCCGCCGGACGGCAGTCGCTGAAAATCACGGCCCAAGCAGGGAGATCTCATGCCGTTCCTCATCGCCTTCGTCGCGGTCGTCGGTGTCCTGTGCGCCGTGGACCTCGTCCTGTCCGTGGGCATCATCAGAAGGCTCCGTGAACACTCGGAGGCGTTGGCGGCGTTGCGCCGCGGACCCGAGGTCATGGCCCCCGCGGGGTCGGCCCTCGGCCCGTTCACCGCCGTGACCACGGACGGGGAGACGGTGTCCGACGACACCCTCCCCGGGAGGCCCACGCTCGTGGGCGTCTTCTCGCCGGGCTGCCCCGCCTGCGCCGAGCGCATGCCGTCGTTCGTCGACGCCGCCAAGAACCGCGCGGGCGGGAGGTCGTCGGTCCTCGCCGTACTGGCCGGTCGCGAGGAGGACGTCGCGGCGGAGCGGGCCGCGCTCGAACCGGTCGCCCGTGTGGTGATCGAAAGCTCCGGCGGCGGCCTCACGAGGGCGCTGTCGGTGTCCGGGTTCCCCGCCTTCGCGCTGGTCGACGCCTCCCGCACGATTCTCGCGAGCGGCACCAGCATGGAGGGCCTGGGCGCGTGAAGGCCGTCTGGGCGGCCGTACGGCTGGCATGGGAGGCGGGCAGAGCGAGGCTGGCGGCCTACGGCGCGCTGATCGCGGCAGGCGCGGTGATCCCACCGGCCATCGCCTGGCTGACCAAGGCCGTGCTCGACCTGGTCGCCCACGGGACGGCGACCCCGGCGTCGATCGCCTGGCTCGGCGCCGCACTCGCCGCCTGCGGGACCATGGCGGCCGTCGTCCCCCAGGTCACTCTGTATCTGCGGGAGGAGATCGGCAGGAGGATCGGCGTCGTCGCGCAGGACCGCCTGTTCGCCGCCACCGAGCGGTTCGTCGGCCTGGCGAGGTTCGAGGATCCCGCCTTCCTCGACACGCTCAGGCTCGCGCTGCAGTACGGCGGCGCCACTCCCGGCATGGTGGTCATGGCCGCCTTCGGGATCGTCAGGTCGGTGCTGGCCGGTGTGGGCTTCCTCGGCGCGCTCGCCCTGATCAGCCCGTGGATGGCCGTCCTGGTGGCGGCCACCGCCGTGCCGGGCCTCGCGGCCGAGGTCTGGCTGTCCCGGCGCCGTGCCGCGATGCTGGTCGGGATAGGCCCGAACGAGCGCAGGGAGTTCTTCTTCCAGGACCTCCTCCTGAGCGCCCAGGCCGCCAAGGAGATCAGGCTGTTCGGCCTCGCGGGCCACCTTCGCGGCCTGATGCGCGAGCAGCGCACGGCCGCCGACGCCGAGCGCCGCCGCTCGGACCGCCGGGAGACGGCCGTCCAGAGCGTCATGGGGGGCGCGAGCGCGCTGCTGGCGGGGGCGGGTCTGGTCTGGGCCCTGCTGGAGACGCTCGGCGGGGGCCGGAGCGTGGGGGACATCTCGCTGTTCGTCGCCGCCGTCGCCGGAGTCCAGGCGGCGATCACCGGCCTGGTCGGTGAGATCGCGACGATCCACCAGCAGGCGCTGCTCTTCGGCCACTACCTGTCGGTGCTGACGGCCCCGCCGGACCTCCCCGTACGGCCCGAGCCGGGGCAGGTGCCCGGGCTGCGGCGGGGGATCGAGTTCCGCGACGTCTGGTTCCGATACTCCGCCGAGCACGAGTGGGCACTGCGCGGCGTCTCGTTCACCATCCCGTACGGGCACTCGGTCGGCCTGGTCGGCCGCAACGGCGCGGGCAAGAGCACGGTGGTCAAGCTGCTGTGCCGGATGTACGACCCGGAGCGGGGCGCGATCCTCTGGGACGGCGTCGACCTCAGGGATGTCGATCCCGCGCGGTTGCGGCGGCGGATCGGCTCGGTGTTCCAGGACTACATGACCTACGACATGAGCGCGGCGGAGAACATCGGCCTCGGCGATCTCGACGCGATGGGGGACCGGGAGCGGATCATCGAGGCGGCCGGCCGGGCGGGGGCCGACGGCTTCGTCGGCGCGCTGCCCCGCGGCTACGACACGCTGCTGTCGCGGATCTTCCTCGACGGCGGCGAGGCGGGCGTCCACCTGTCCGGCGGTCAGTGGCAGCGTCTCGCGCTGGCACGCGCCTACCTCAGAGGCGGACGTGACCTGCTGATCCTGGACGAACCCAGCTCGGGCCTGGACGCCGAGGCCGAACACGAGATCCACAGCGGGCTGCGGCGGCACCGGGCAGGGCGGACCAACCTGCTCATCTCCCATCGTCTCGGCTCGATCCGGGAGGCCGATTTGATCGTGGTCCTGGACGAGGGGCGGGTGGCCGAGCGCGGCTCGCACGCCGACCTGCTGCGTCTCGGCGGCCTGTACGCGAGCCTGTTCGCGATCCAGGCGGAGGGCTACCAGGTCGGCTGAGGGCCCCGTCAGGCCAGCGGCAGCGTGATCGTGAACAGGCAGCCGGGGCCCTCGTTGACCACGTCGATCTCGCCGTCGTGGGCCTCCACGATGCCCCGCGCGATGGCGAGGCCGAGCCCGGCGCCGCCGTCGGGGCCGGGGGTCCGCGCCGCCTCGCCGCGGAACGCGACGTCGAAGACCCGGGGAAGGTCCTCCTCCGGGATGCCGCCGCAGCCGTCCAGCACGGACAGGCGGGCGGTCGTCTCCTCCGCCGACGCCCGCACGACGACCGTGCCCCCGGTGGGCGTGTGGCGGATGGCGTTCACCACCAGGTTGCGTACGGCCCGGCCGAGTTGCCCGGCGTCCGCGTGCACCGGGACCCGCGGGTCCGCCTCGCCGGTCAGGTGCACGCCCTCGGCGCGGGCCAGCGGCTCGACGGCGGCGAGGGTGTCCGCGACGAGGTCGCCGAGCCCCGTGCGGGTGAGCGTGGGCCGCAGCGTGCCCGCGTGGATGCGCGACAGCTCGAACAGGTCCTCCACCATCCCGGCGAGCCGGTCGACCTCCACCCTGATCTGGACGTGGTAGCGCTTGACGGTCTCGGGGTCGTCGGCCACCCCGTCCTCCAGGGCCTCCACCATCGCCCGCATGCCCGCGAGGGGAGTGCGCAGGTCGTGGCTGACCCACGCGACCAGTTCGCGCCGCGCGCTCTCCAGCGCCCGCTCGCGCTCGTGGCCCAGCCGCAGCCGCTCGTACGCCTGCTCCAGCGCGGTGCTGATGGTCTGCAGTTCGGCCGGGAGCGGCGCGGGCGGCGGGGTGAACCGGCCGGAGGGCGGCACGCTCTCCAGCGCGCCCACGAGGCTCCTGCTGGCACGCACCACCGTGCGGGCGTTCACCAGCGCGACGCCGAGGCCCACCAGGCCGCCGATGCCGACGACGGTGAGCACGATGTTCTTCGGCCGCCCGTCGATGATCATGGCGAGGGTGATGGCGACCACCCCGGCCAGCGTCGCGGAGACCGTCACGGCCGCGACGACCGCGAGCATCACGCCGATCGACCGGCGGCGCAGCACCCGCAGCAGCGCGAGGCCGAGGGCCGCGATGACGAGGCCGAGCCCGGCGGCGACCGCGACGATCTGGACGATCACGACAGCGGCTCGTAGCGGTAGCCGACGCCCCAGACCGTGACGATCCTGCGCGGGTCGGTGGGGTCGTCCTCGATCTTCTCCCGCAGCCTGCGCACGTGGACCGTCACGGTGGAGGAGTCGCCGAACGACCAGCCCCAGACCTGGTCGAGCAGGGCCGTGCGGCTGAACGCCTGGCGGGGATTGCGCAGCAGGTAGGCGAGCAGGTCGAACTCCCGGGCGGTCAGCGTGATCTCCTTGCCGCCCAGGTGCACCTCGTGGGCGCCGACGTCCACCACCAGGTCGCCGTCGCGCAGCACGCCGGTGCCCGTCGGCACCAGCGCGCCGCGGGCCCGCCGCAGCACGGACTGCACGCGCAGGGCCAGCTCGCGCGGGCTGAACGGCTTCGTCACGTAGTCGTCGGCGCCGGTCTCCAGGCCGACCACCCGGTCCATCTCCTCGCCGAGGGCGGTCAGCATGATCACCGGCACGGGCCAGCGCTCCCGCAGCTTCCGGCAGACCTGCAGGCCGTCGAGCTTGGGCAGCATCAGGTCGAGCACCATCAGGTCGGGCGGGTCGGCCAGGGCCCGCCGCAGCGCCTCGGCCCCGTCGCCCACGCACTCGACCTCGTGGCCGTCCCGCTCCAGGTAGCGGGCCACCACCTCGGCGACGGTGGGGTCGTCGTCCACCACGAGGACACGGGCGGGGTTCTGGGGAGACTTCGAGGCCGGCACGCCCTCAACGGTAAGTCCGCCGGGCCACCCGGCCGAGTCCCGTCACCGTCTCGTAAGATCGGCCACGCGCGGCGCCGTCATGACCGTCTGTTGGCGAACCGCCGCCCAACGCGATGATTCACGTGAAACTTCCTGAATCCCGGGTATGGGAACCGATTCTGGATCAAGCTCGCGGTTGTCGGTGCCACCGCGTACCTTGGGGCCATGGCCGTACCGTACTGACCGTACTGGGGATCCTCCTGGCCCTGTGGCTGGTGTTCGGATTCGTGATCCCCGCCCTGTTCGCGACGCTGAAGTTCCTGCTCATCATCGGGATCATCGCCCTCGTCGTCGTCGTCGCGGTCACCGTCGTCGGGAAGCTGTCCCGCTGACGTGAACGCTCTCCAGGCCGCCATCGGATCGCTCGTCTGGCTGCTGGCCGAGTTGGCCGCCGGGTCCTCCGGGCCCGGCGCGCTGACCGCGGTCGGCCTGGCCGGCGTGGCCGTCCTGGTGTTCGCCTGGATGCTCTGCCGGCTGACCGGCGTCCCTGTCGTGGGTCAGGGGCCGGGCAGGCCGTCGTACAACGGTGAGACGGCGATGGTCAGGCTGCGCGATCCCGGCACGCCTGGCCGTCCCCGTCCCCGCGCACCATCCGGAAGCCCCGCGCTCGTCTGACCGGTCATCCGGTCACGAGCGCTTTCGTCATGCCCTCATTCCACCGGCAGAAGGTCACAGACGAAAGGCTTCCCATGTTCGACTTCGTACTCGATCCCGCATACCGGCTCATCGACGCCCTCAGCCACGTCACCGGCGGCGGGCTCGCGATCGTCCTGGTCACCCTCGCCGTACGGCTGTCGCTGCTGCCGCTGAGCGTACGCGTCGCCCGTGCCCAGCGGATCCGGACGCGGCTCGCTCCCCAGGTGGACAGGCTGCGCACGCGGTGGAAGAACGACCCCCAGCGACTCCTGCGCGAGGTGAACGCGTTGTACGCCAAGGAGGGCGTAGGACAGTTCACCGGCTACCTCCCGGCGTTCGCGCAGTCGCCGTTCTTCATGGTGACCTACCGGCTGTTCACGGCCGCCGTGATCGCGGGACACCCGAACCTGCTGCTGGCGCAGAGCGTGCTCGGCGTGCCGCTGGGGGAGCACCTCGCGGCCGCGGTCGCCGGGGCGGGCCTGGTCAGCCCCGCGGCCGGAGTGTTCGCCGCGCTGCTCGCGCTGCTCGTCGTCGTGGCCGTGATCGCCGCCCGCAGGGTCGAGCCCACGGCGCCGATGCGGCGCCTCCAGGTCCTCGCGCCGTTCTGGACCGTGGCGGTGGCGGCCTTCCTCCCGCTCGCGGCGGGCGTCTACCTGCTCGTGAGCAGCGCCTGGACGACGGCCGAGCGGGCCGTCCTCTACCCGCGCACGGCGTGACGCCGGGGCGGGCTGGAATGCTGAGGGCATGACCCGTGACCACGTGATCGTGACCTGGGCGGCCGGGGACACCGACGGGGACGGCCTGAGGGCGCTTCTGGCCGCCTACCACCTGCGGACCGAGGCCGAGAAGGGCGTCCCGGTGGTCGGCCCGGAGCGGCTGCCCGAGCGCTACCGGGTGGAGGTCGAGGACCCGGGCACGGCGTTCGCGGACGACGTCGTGCTGGTCGCGCGTCGCGGGGACATCGCGATCGGCTGCGTGGTGCTCGCGGCGCCCGTCGAGGGGCGGGCGGAGATCAAACGGCTGTGGGTCGACCCGGGCGAGCGGGGCAGGGGCGTGGCCGGCGCGCTCGTCCGCGCCGCGCTCACCCGGGCGCACGGGACCGGCCTGCGGTCGGTACGGCTGTCGGTGTGGCGCTGGCGGACGACGGCGATCGCCCTCTACGAGCGGCTCGGCTTCACCGTCACCGAGTCGTGGGACTCCCGCGACGACCTGGTCTGCATGGAGCACGCCTTCGGCGGCGGGGGCGCGGCGTAGCGACGAGGGGCGGAGCGTAGCGGCGGGGGCAGAGCGTAGCGGCGGGCACGCGGGCGGGTAGCGGCAGAGGCGCGGGGTAGCGGCCGGGGGCGCTCAGCCGACCTCGCGCAGCACCGGGGTTTCGGACAGCTCGTGATGCCCGTTTCGGGCGGGCCATGAGGCGGGGACGACGGCCCAGACGGTGGTCGCCTCCTCCTCGTGCCTGACCCCCCAGCGCTCGGCCAGGTATTCGACGATGCCGAGTCCACGGCCGCCGAGGGACGACAGCGTCGGGCGGCCCGCACGCGGTTCCGTACAGGCGCCGCCGTCGCTCACCGCCACCTCGACCTGGGTGTCCGAGCAGAGCCACGCCACTTTGAGCTGGCCGGACGGGAGAGGGTGGGCGTGGCGCAGCGCGTTGCTCAGCAGTTCGCTCATGATCAGCACGACGTCGTCGACGGCGGAGGCGATCAGCCCCGCGTTCGAAAGTTCGGCGCTGAGGCGCTGACGTGCGACGGCGACGCTCGACGGTGCGTACGGCAGCATCACGACGCTCGACGCACTCACCTCCCCGTTCCCCCCGTTTCTGCTGCACGAGCCAGTACGACCGAAATGCCCCGCTTACTCGGCCGGGAAACCGTGCCCCGGATCACAGCTTGTGCACATTGGACAATAGTTCAGTCCTTAAGTGGTGACGCCACGCTCCGATCTGTCTTATCAGGATGAAGATCCTGCCGAGGTCAGCACCAGCCGCATGCGGGTTCCCCCGCCGGATCGGGGCAGCGCGGCGACGTCCCCGCCCTGGGCGCGGGCGAGGTTGCGCACGATGTACAGCCCGAGCCCGACCCCGCCGAACCTGCGCCGGTTGCCGCTGTCGGCCTGGACGAACCGCTCGAAGATCCGCTCCCGGTCGCCCGCCGCGATGCCCACTCCCTCGTCGTCCACCACCAGCACGACCCGGTCGTCCTCCGGCCATGCCTCGACCCGGATCAGACCGCCGTCCGGGGAGTACTTGAACGCGTTCTCCAGCAGCTGGGCCAGCAGGATGTCGGTGGCCAGCGCGTCCCCGTACACGAAGGGGAGATCGGGCGGGATGTCCACCTCCAGCCGGTGCCGGTCGGACAGGACGGGCAGCCCGAGCGTCGCCGCGTGCACCCGGGCGGCCAGGTCGAAGGGCTCGACCTTGACCTTCAACTCCTCCGCGCCCGCCCGCGCGCCGAGCAGCAGGTGGTCCATGAGCTGCCCGAGCGACCGGGCGCGCTCGGCGATCGTGTGGACCGCCGACCGCCGCTCCTCGTCGGACAGGTGGTCCCAGCGGGAGTCGAGCGTGCTGGCGAAGCCGTGCACGATCGTGATCGGCGTACGCAGCTCGTGGCTGGTGGTGGCGAGGAACAGGTCCTTGGCCTCCTCCAGTTCCTTGGCCCTGGTGACGTCGCGGAAGTCGACGACGGTCTCCCCCGTCTCCCGGATCTCCGCGCACAGCACGTCGAGCCATCGGCCGGACGGAAGCTGGAAGGTGAGCTTCTCCCCCGGCGCCGGCAGCGGGAAGGGCGGCGGCCCTCCGATCACCCGGTCCGCCGGGTGGCCGGTCAGCTCGGCCGCCGCCGGGTTCCACCGCACAACCGCGCCCGCGCCGTCCAGCACCGCGATGCCGTCGGCGCTGGCGTCGAAGACGGCCCGCTCGTGCGCGCGCTGCCGCACCGCGTCCTGGTACGCCATGGCGTTGGCGACCGCGATGCCGGCGTGCCCGGCGAGCAGTTCGAGCAGTTCGAGCTCCAGATGGCTCGCCTTGCGCCGGGCGAACAACGCGTAGAGCGCTCCATAGGGGCGCCCGCCCACGGCGGCGATGCCGACGGCGATCGTGTGCAGGCCGGGCAGGCGCGCCCAGATCAGGTCCTGGAAGCCCTCCGGGCCGGTCTCGAGCAGCACGGTCTTGCCGGTGCGCAGCAGCTTGGCGACCAGGCTGGTGTGCAGCCCGGCGGTGGCCCCGCGCAGCGTCTCGGGCAACTGGTGGACGCCGACCAGGCGCAGCCGCTCCCCCTCGATCGACACGAAACCGCCGGCGTCGGCGCCGGTCAGCTCGGTCAGGCTCGCGGCGATGCGGTCGAGCACGACGGGCAGGTCGAGCTCGGCGTTGATGTCGCCGACCACGTCGGTCAGCCGCCGCACCAGGCGGGCGCGGCGCACCATCCTGCCGTGCGCGGCGTCGTCGTCCTCGGCGGCGTGGTAGACGCTCACGTATCCGAGCAGGACGCCGCCCGGCGAGCACAACGCGCTCGTGTCCACCCGCAGGTCGAGCAGCCGCCCGTCGCGGTGGAGGCGCTTGGTGGTCAGCGACACCCGGCCGCCCGCGCGTACGCGTTCGAGCACGGCGTTGTGCTCGGCCATCAGCTCGTCGGGCACGATCGGGGCCCGCCTGCCCAGCAGGTCGGACGCGGGCCAGCCGAACAGCCGCTCGGCCGCCGCGTTCCAGCTCAGCACGGCCAGGTCACGGTCGAGCGCGACGATCGCGTCGGGGGAGCCGGCCAGGACCGCACGCGCGAGGCCCTCCTCGACGTCCCCGAAGGCCGCGTCGCCGAAGACCGCGACGTCCGGACCCCCGGCGTCGGCAACCACGGCGTCCGCAACCACCGTGTCCGGGATCGCGGCGTCCGGAACCGCGGGGGCGAGGTCCGCCGCCCGGCCGTCCACGCTGCTGTCACCCACGTCCCCATCGTGCCTTCTTTCACCTTTTGATCTTGGGGTTTTCCGTCACCTCGCGACCGCTCCGATACGCTGCCTGCACGCAGAGAAGAGAAAGTGGGGCGCCCATGTCCACCGAGGACCTCGAAGCCCTGCTCCGCGTGACCTCGCCGGGTTACGTCGGCGAGACCCCGCCCGAGGTCGCCTTCGGCACCACCGACGCGCCGGTGGGCCGCCTGGTCCTCGCGGTGACCGCACGCGGCGTGCTGGCCTGCACCTACGAGGACGAGCACGGGGTCTTCGCCCGGGTCTCCCGCGCCGTCGGCTCGTTCATCGGGCCCGACCCACGCCGCCTCGATCCCCTGCGCAGGGAACTGGACGCGTACTTCACGGGCAGGCTGCGCACCTTCTCCCTTCCGGTGGACCTGCGCCTGGTCACCGGCTTCAGCCGTACGGTGATCCAGCTCATGACGGCCGTGCCGTATGGCAGCGTCACCACCTACCAGGAGATCGCCGAGCGGATCGGGCGGCCGCAGGCGCCCCGCGCGGTGGCCAACGCCCTGGCCGGCAACCCGGTCTGCCTGCTCCTGCCGTGCCACCGGGCGGTGGAGGGCCCCGGCTCTCTCGGCGGATACGCCGGCGGCCCGGCGGCCAAGGAGCACCTGCTCCGCCTGGAAGGCGCCCTCTGACCGCGAGGCCGGCCGGGGGAAGAACCGGCCGTCTCTAACGGCGTGACCGCAGGCGGCGGGCCGGGAGGGACAGCGCCACGGTCATCAGCGCGGCGACGAGGAACGCGGCGAGCGCGGCGTTCATCCAGGGCTGGTGGACGAACCCGAGGGCGAGCCGGACCTCGGTCCAGATCCCGTCCCACCAGCCGACGGTCGGGGTGGAGGTGACGATCCAGTACGCCGCGAACCCGAGGATCCACGGCACGACCATGAGCCAGCGGGAGGGGGCGTCCCCGGCCGTGTTCCACCGGGCGGCCCCGCCGAGCAGGAAGTAGTCCACCACGAGCACGGCGAACATCGGCACGAACACGGCCCCGATGACGCTCAGGAACGCGCCGTAGGAGTTCACGTCGGCGAACAGCGCGATCAGCGTGGTGAGCACGCCGATCACGACCGAGATCACCCGGCGGTCCCAGCGCGGCGCCAGGTTCTGGATCGACACCGTCGTCGAGTAGACGTTCGCGAACGACTGGTCGGCCTCGCGCAGCACCAGGATGCCGAAGAACACGACCCCGAGAGGGGCGGCCACGAACGGCTCCCACACCCTGTCCCCGTCGTTGCCGACGAGCGCGAGCGCGGCGATGCCGAGGGCCAGGCAGGCCACCTGGGCGATCGTGTATCCGGCGACCACTCCGGTGAACGCCGCGCCGCTCGACCGCGAGTGCCTGGCGTAGTCGGCGGCCATCGGCACCCACGACACCGACAGCGCGATGACGTAGTCGACGGCCGGGGCGAAGGCGTCCCAGGAGCCGCCCCCCACGGACGGTCCCTTGGCGAACAGGGCGACCGACAGCCAGATCATCGCGATCACCACGCCCGCCGTGACGTACCGCCGCAGCAGCCGCAGCGCGCCGAGCGGCCGGATCGTCAGCGCGATCGTCAGCACGCCCGCCGCGACGGCCCACACCGCGTACGGCACCGAGGTGCCGAACAGCGCCTGCGCGCCGTTGGCGATGACCCACAGCTCGAAGGCGCCCCAGCCGAGCATCTGCACGATGTTCAGCACGG
Organism: Microbispora sp. GKU 823; assembly: GCF_002027145.1. NCBI lineage: Bacteria > Bacillati > Actinomycetota > Actinomycetes > Streptosporangiales > Streptosporangiaceae > Microbispora > Microbispora sp. GKU 823. Next base: position 59,854 of record NZ_MWJN01000006.1, read on the forward strand.
TCGGGATGTACGAGAGCCGGGCCCCGAACAGGCCGCGCAGCAGCACCATCGCGGGGCGGCCGGTCCGCGTGCCGGGGATCGCGGCCAGGCCGACCATGGCCGTCCCCAGCAGGCTGCCGACGACGGCGGCGAGCACCGCCGCGGTGAAGGTCAGCGGCTTGCCGCCCAGTGGGTCGAGCAGGAACAGCGCCCCCGAGAAACCGAGGAGGCTGACCCCGAGATTGGCCCAGAACGCCCCCTGGTCGAGCAGGCCCAGGGTTCTCGGGGCCTCCTCGTCCAGGGTGAGCGGAACCTCCGCGTGCGCGTCGTCGACGACGGCAGAAGTCATCACACGCTCCCTACGCCGGCATTATCCGGACAGGTTCATGCGGTCGGCGGCACGAGTTCGATCCGCCCTCTCAGCCCGGTCACGCCCGAGCTCCCGCGGGTATTGATGATGTCTTTGTGATTATGACACTGGTTTGACCGTATTCCTACGCCGCCCTGTCCCTAGGCCACGTAGGGCGCCTCACCGGTCTCGCTCACCATCGGACGCCCCACGGCGGCCCAGGACCGCATGCCGCCGTCCACGTTCACAGCGTCGCGGCCGATGTGGTTGAGCCACATCGCGGCGTGCGCCGAGCGGCCGCCGACCCGGCAGACCACGTACACCGGCCGGTCGTGCGGCACCTCGTCCACCCGCGCCTGCAGCTCGCCGAGCGGGATGTGGACGGCGCCGGGGGCGTGGCCGGCCACCCACTCCTCGTTCTCGCGGACGTCCAGCAGGTACGCGTCCTCGGGCAGTGCGTCGGGGGCGATTTCCGGCAATGTCATGCGCCCATTCTGACGGCACACCGCCGATGCCCGGGCCCATGCCGGGAGCTGTGACCCACGGTGATCCGCGAGCCACGTCCACAAGGGCCCAAATCATTCCTCCGGGCGGCGCTCCACCGGGCGCTCCCGGCAGGCCTACTTCAGCAGGCGCGACAGCCGGCGGTCGGCCAGCGGCTTGCCGCCGGTCTGGCAGGTCGGGCAGTACTGCAGCGACGAGTCGGCGAACGACACCTCCCTGATCGTGTCGCCGCACACCTCGCACGCCTCGCCCGTACGGCCGTGCACCCGCAGGCCCGACTTCTTCTCCGACTTGAGGTCCTTGGCGGCCAGCCCCCTGGCCCGCCCGACCGCGTCCCGCAGCGTGCTCACGATCGCGTCGTGCAGGTCGGCGACCTGGCCGTCCGTCAGCGTTCCGGCGATCTTGAAGGGGGACATCTTCGCGACGTGCAGCACCTCGTCGGAGTAGGCGTTGCCGATGCCCGCGATCACCTTCTGGTCCCGCAGCAGGCCCTTGATCTGCGCACGGCTCCCGCCCACGATCGTCTTGAGCAGGTCCGGCGTGAAGTCCTCGGCGAGCGGGTCCGGCCCGAGGCCCGCGATGCCGGGGACGTCCTCCGGATCGCGCACCACGTAGACGGCCAGGCGCTTCTGCGTGCCCGCCTCGGTCAGCTCGAACCCGGGGGCGCGGCCGTCCTCGCCCGGCGACAGCCTCACCCGGACCGCGAGCGGGCCCTTGCCCGGCCGCACCGGTTTCGCGCCGGTGAGGTCGTCACGCCAGCGCAGCCAGCCGCCACGGGCCAGATGGGTGACGAAGTGCAGGCCGTCGCAGTCGACGTCGAGGAACTTGCCGTGCCGCGCCACACCGGTGACGAGCAGCCCCGAGAGCGCGGTGACGGGCGGGTCGACGGTCTTGAGCGCCTGGAAGGCGGTCACGTCGACCCCGATGACGGCATGGCCGACGGCGTGCTCGCGGAGGAACTCGGCGAGCGCCTCGACCTCGGGCAGCTCCGGCATGCCCTCACACTAACCCCGCCGGTCAGGGGACGTCCCAGAACGCGAGTTCGTGCTCCATCCCGCGGGCGAACAGCTCCCGGGCGCGCGCCGGGTCCGGAGCCGCCTCGTCGATCATGACGGCGATGCGCGCGGCGAGGGCGGCGAAGCCGGGATCGGCGTAGGTGTCCACCCAGGCCCGGTAGCGCGGCTCGGCGGGCGGGTCGGCGGCCAGGATCCGGCCGAGCGTCGAGTACCCCCACATGCAGGGGTAGAGGGCCGCCAGCCCCTCGCCGTAGTCCGCCGCCGACTCCAACAGGAACGAGGTGTACGCCGCGCAGGCCGGGCCCTTCACCGCGCCGTCGAGGTCGGCGCCGAAGCCGGCCGCCAGCGACCGGTGCAGGTCGAGCTCGTCGTGCCACGTCGCGTGCGCCAGGTCGACCAGGTCGCCGAGGTGGGCGTCCGGAGCCTGCCAGGCCAGCCGCGAGAACACCCGGACATAGTCGAGCAGGAACAGGTAGTCCTGCTCCAGCCACGACCGGAAGACCGGCTCGGGCAGGTCGCCCGCCGCGATGCCTCGTACGGTCGGGTGCGCGAGCTGGGCGTCCAGCATCGGCCGCCCGATGGCGTGCAGGTCCGCAGAGATTCCCATAAGGGCTCATTGTGGCCGTAATCCGCGAGTTAGGCTCGACTCCGTGACACTGACGATCGCCGAGGAAGTGCTGCTGCTGGCCTACCGGGAGGACACCGGCAAGCCGATCATCGGGTCGGTGGAGCTCGACTGCGCCCTGGCCGGGGCCCTGCTCGCGGACCTGGCCGTACGCCGCCGGGTGGACCTCGACGGCGCGAAGGTCGTGCCCGTCGATCCCACCCTGGTGGGCGACGAGGAGCTGGACGCAACGCTCGCCCGCATCGCCGAGGAGCGCGGGCCGCGCAAGGCCGACTGGTGGGTGGGCAAGCTCCGCGCGGGCAGGCTGCGCAAGCGGCTGCTGACCCGCCTCGCCGCCCGGGGCGTGCTGAGCGAGCAGGAGGGCAAGGTCCTGGGGATCTTCCCCACCACGCGCTATCCCGAGCTCGACCCGAGCCACGAGCAGGGCGTGCGGGAGCGCGTCCATAACGTGCTGGCCGGAGCCGATCCGGACGAGCGGACGGCGGTCCTGATCGCGGTCATGCACGCGGCCAGGCTCGACCGCAAGGCGTTCCCCGACGCGCCGAAGGGCCGGGTCAAGGAGATCGCCGAGGGCCAGTGGACCGCCGAGGCGGTCCGCAAGACGATCGCCTCGATCCACGCCGCCGTGCTCGCCGCCACGACCGCCGCGACGGTCGCCGCCACCACCGCCGGAAGCTGACCTCCTGCCAGCCGCCACCACCGCCGGAAGCCGACCCCCTGCCAGTCGCCGCCACCGCCGGGAGCCGGCCCCCTGCCGTCGCACGGCCGCGCGGGCCGTGCGAACCACGCGGGAGCTCCGGACTACTTGGTGATGACGTCCTTGGGCACCTGCTTGTCGGCGGCGAGCGCCTCGAACAGGCGCAGCGCCTTCTGGGTGTCCCACTTGACCACCGCCTGGCCGCCGATGGTCGGCAGCGAGCCGATCGGCACGGCGGTGGCGAGGGGCCCCTCGCGCATGGCCAGGCCGACCGACAGCAGGTCGAACAGGCCGGTGCCGGGGTCGACGGAGACCGAGTCGGCCGCGCTCAGCGCCAGCGGGACCGAGGTGAACGGATTGATCAGCGTGCCCGGGCTCGCGGCCTTCTGCACGACGGCCGAGAAGAACTGGCGCTGCCGCTGGGTGCGCTCGAAGTCCGGGATGGCGCCGGTGGCCCGGGTGCGCACGTAGCCGAGCGCCGTGCCGCCGTCCATGTCCTGGCAGCCCTTCTTCAGGTCGATCCCGGCCTTCGGGTCCTTGATGTCCTGCTTCACGCAGATGTTGACCCCGCCGATCGCGTCCACGATGCCGACGAAGCCGCCGAAGCCGATCTCCATGTAGTGGTCGATCCTGATGCCGGTCACCCGCTCGACCGTCTTGCTCAGCAGTTTCGGGCCGCCGAAGGCGTACGCCGCGTTCAGCTTGCCGCTGCCGTGCCCCTCGATCGGGACGTACGAGTCGCGGGGCAGGCTGACCAGGGTCGGCCGGCCGCTCTCGGGGATGTGCAGCAGCATCATCGTGTCGGTGCGCTTGCCGACCGCCTTTCCGGTGGCGAGCTTCCTGCGCTGCGCCGCCGTCAGGCCCGCCCGGCTGTCGGAGCCCACCAGCAACCAGTCCTGGCCCGGCGTCTCGGCGGGCGCCCGTCGTAGTCGGTCAGCGACTCGACCGGCCGGAGCCGGGAGCCGATCCAGAAATATCCGGCGACGGCGGCGACGAGCAGGAGCACGACCACCACCACGACGACCCGCAGGATGATCCTGCCGGTCCGGCGCGGCCCGCGGCCGCGCCGCGCACGGAGCCGTCGCGGCCCCTCGGCCCGCCGCCACCGCCGTGCGGGGCGCCTGCCTGGTCCCCGGCCTCGTGCCTGCTCCCGCCGAGCGGGCGGATCGGGGTGTCGCCGGAACGCGGCTTGCCGTACACCTTCGATCGGACGCGGGGGACCGTGTCCTCCCTGCCGGACCCCGCCGGAGCGGCCGCCTGGGGCCGGCCGGCCGGGGCCTGTGCCGCCGGGGGTTGGGCGCTACGCCGGTACGCCCGGGTCGCCTCGTCCTCATCGGCCACGTGAACCCCCAGCCCTCAGCGTCCTTGCGACTGCTTTGACCGCAGCGGCCGAAGTCTTTGCCGATGCGTCCCCTTCTTCACGGTACCCAGACGGCTTCTAAGCAGTCAGTAAAGGCTGCCGGGAAACACAGGAGAGATTCCAGCCGTTACGGTGGTATACCACCACGCGAAAGGATCGTCGTGTCCGTTCCGGACCCCTGGAGTACCTGCCCGTGCACAGGCACGGGATCTCATGATCGCACGGCGGGCGCCCGATGAGCGCCGCCCTCGGCCTCCTGGCCGTCCTCATCCTCACCCTGGCCACCGGATTCTTCGTGGCGCAGGAATTCGCCTTCGTGGCCGCCGACCGCGGCGCCCTCCGCGAGCAGGCGGCGGCCGGTGACGGCGCCGCGCACAGGGCCCTCGACATCACCGGACGCCTGTCGTTCATGCTCTCCGGCGCGCAGCTCGGGATCACCGTCACCACCCTGCTGGTGGGCTTCATCGCCCAGCCCGCGATCGCCGGCGTGCTGCGCGGCCCTCTCGAGGCCGCCGGGCTGCCCGGTGCGGCCGTCCCCGGCGTCGCGGTGGCCCTCGGCGTCGCGATCGCCACGATCGTGCAGATGATCATCGGCGAGCTGGCCCCCAAGAACCTCGGCATCGCGCGGCCCGAGGACGTCGCGAAGTTCCTCGCCCGCCCGACGCACGTCTATCTCGTGGTCGCCGGGCCGGTCATCCGCCTGTTCGACGCCGCGGCCACCCGGCTCGTGCGCCTGTTCGGCATCGAGCCCGTGGAGGAGCTCGAACACGGCGCCACCCCCGAGGAGCTGTCGCGCATCGTGACGGAGTCGGCCGCGGCCGGCGAACTGCCTCCCCGGCTGGCCGACATGCTGGAGCGGGCGCTGGAGTTCGGCGACCGCACCGCCGAGGACGTCATGGTCCCCCGCCCGCGCGTGGTCTCGCTGCGCGCCGAGTGGCCGGTCGACGAGTTCCTCGACGCCCTGCGCACGCACGGCCACTCCCGCTATCCGGTCCTGGGCACCGACGCCGACGACGTCGTCGGCGTGGCGGGGCTGCCCGAGTATCTGAAGGCCGGCTCTCCCTCCGGCGGGCTCGTCGGCGGCATCACCCGCGCGCCGCTGCTCGTCCCCGCGACCCTGCCGCTGCCCGAGCTGCTGCGGCGGATGACCTCCGCCGGTGAGACGTTCACCTGCGTGATCGACGAGTACGGCGGGCTGGCCGGCGTGGTGACGCTGGAGGACCTGGCCGAGGAGCTCGTCGGCGAGCTGGTGGACGAGAACGACCCGGAACCGCTCGGCGTCGTACGGCACGGCGAGGGCGTCTGGGACGTGCCGGGCACCCTCCGTCTCGACGAGGTCGAGCGCGCGACCCACGTCCGGCTGCCCGAGAGCGAGGACTACGAGACCGTGGCCGGCCTCGTCCTCGCACTCCTCGGCCGGATGGCCGAGCCCGGCGACCGGGTCGTCTCCCCCCTCGTGCCCGAGCCCCATCTCTTCGACGACGAGGACGACGACGCCGAGCGGGCCGTGCTCACGGTCCTGAGCGTGCGCCGTCGCGTCCCCGAGTGGGTGCGGGTGTCGACGCAGGCGCCGGCGGATGCGCCGGACGAGGTGCCGGCCGACCGGGAGGAGCGGCCTGAGCGGGAGAAGGCCCGCGCGGCGGCCCGTGGCTCGGGCGGCGCCGACTACGCCCCCGAGCTGTTCTCCGCGCTGTTCCAGGGCAGGCCCGCATGAGCTCTCTCACCGGCGTTCTGCTCGGCGTGGTCCTGCTCGCCGTCAACGGGTTCTTCGTCGCGGCCGAGTTCGCCCTGGTCTCCGCCCGCCGCCACCGGCTGGAGGAGATCGCCGTCAGCGGCGGCCGGCTGGCCAAGGTCACGGCCCGCGCCGCGGTCAGGGGCGGGCGCGAGCTGTCGCTCATGCTCGCCGGGGCGCAGCTCGGCATCACACTGGCCTCCCTGGGCCTCGGCATGGTCGCCGAGCCCTCCATCGAGCACCTGATGGAGCCGGTGCTCACGCTGCTGCCGGAGTCGCTGCGCACGCCCGTGGCGTACGTCGTGGCGCTCGCCCTGGTGACGTTCCTCCACATGGTCGTCGGCGAGATGGCGCCCAAGTCGCTGGCGCTCACGCACCCCGAGCGCGCCGCGATGGGGCTGGCGCTGCCGTTCCGCGGCTTCGCCTGGGTCGTCCGCCCGATCCTGGCCCTGCTGAACGCGCTGACCAACGGCATCCTGCGGCTGGCCGGCGTGCGTCCCCGCGACGAGCTGGCCACCACCCGCACGCCCCGCCAGCTCGCCATGCTGGTCGCCGAGTCGGGCCGGATGGGGATGCTCGACCGCGACGAGCACGACCTGCTCACCCGCGCGCTGCGGGTCCACGCCCAGCCGGTGGAGCGGCTGATGGTGCCCGTCGGCGAGGCGTCCTCCGTGCCCGCGAGCGCCGACGACCTGCTCGTACGCCGGACGGCCGCGCGCGGCGGGAGCCTGCGCATGCTGGTCGTCGCGGACAAGACGACCCCCGACGACGTGGTCGGCGTGCTCCACGTGCGCGACGCGGTCCTCCAGCCGGGACGCAGGGCCGGCGAGCTGGCGACCCCCGTCCCCCGCATGGCGAAGGACACCACGATCTCCGACGCCGTGACCCTGCTGCAGGAGGCCCGCGCGCAGCTCGGGCTCGTCACGGACGCCGGCGGCACGCCCGTCGGTGTGATCGATCTCACCACTTTGGTCGGCGAACTGCTCGTCGCCTGACGACTGTGTCTCCCGCTTCGCTCATCGCTCGCTCGGGAGCGGCGCGCCCGTCATCCGAGCGGGCGCGCCGACCTGGGGCGTCGCGGCCGGGCCCATGCCTGGGCCTTCCCCAAAAAATCTCCCATTTCGAGACAAGTGTGCTCACGAACTGGGACAGAAGGTAAAGGTCGCCGCCTGCAAGCGCGGGGAAAGTGGTTTGAAAGGCGGCCTCCTGAGAATGTGCAGTGCGCGACGAGGGGCCCCGATCTTCGGGGCCCCCGCCGCGACATCGCCATGAGGGCCCGCGCCGTACGGGCCGGGAGGGGAGGCCGGACGTGGAAGCTTCGCTTGCGACCAGGCGAGGCTGCCCATCTGCCCGGGGATCGCAGAAGGTCGTCCTCCCGGGCGGTGCAAAGAAAAAACCCCGCCCGGCGACTGCCGAGCGAGGCTCGTTCCTGGTGGGCAAGGGGGGAGTTGAACCCCCACGTCCTTTCGGACACACGGACCTGAACCGTGCGCGTCTGCCATTCCGCCACTTGCCCTTGCGGTTGGCCCCCATCTCTGGGTGCCTGGAAAGGTTAGCACGTATCCGCCCGTGCTTACGAACCCGGATACGATCCTTCTAAACGACGATGCGAAGGAGCTCAGTGCAGCACCGGAGCGGTCGCGACCGTAGTGGCAATGGAAGGGAGGTATCCGGTGGGAGTCCTTCAGCGCTTCGAGCGCAGGCTCGAAGGGTTGGTTGAAGGGGCCTTCGCGCGGGCGTTCAAGTCCGATCTCCAGCCGGTCGAGGTTGCCAGCGCCGTGCAGAGGGAGATGGACGAGCGCGCCGCGATCGTCGCTCAGGGTCGCACGCTCGTGCCGAACGACTTCGTGGTGGAGCTGTCGACGACCGACAGCGAGCGGCTGGAGGTGTACGCCGACAGCATCAGCCACGAGCTCGCCACTCTCGCACGGGAGTACGCCAAGGAGCAGGGCTATTCGTTCGTCGGGCCGGTGCGGGTGCGTTTCGAGACCGCCGACGATCTCGCGGTCGGGCTCTTCCGCATCCGGTCGGGTGTGATCCGGGGCGCCACGGTGGAGCAGGACGAGATCCGTCAGCCGCCGAGCGACCTACCGGCCAGCCGTCCCAGCGCGTTCCAGGGCCGACCCCGGCTGCTCGTCTCCACCCAGGACGACCCCCAGGGCCAGCGCTCGTACGAGCTGACCACACCGGTCACTTTGCTCGGCCGCGGAACCGATTGTGATCTTCGGCTGGTGGATCCCGGCGTATCACGGCATCATGCCGAGCTAAGAGTGGAAGGGCCGCAGGTCGTGCTCGTGGACCTGGGGTCGACCAACGGAACCTTCGTCAACGGCCAGCCGGTCCGCAGGATCGAGATGCAGGACGGGACGAGGGTGACGCTCGGCCGTACGACACTGGTGTTCAGGCGCGATTAGAGGTAGACAAACGGTCCATGTCCGAGCTAACGCTGCTGCTGATCCGGCTCGCCTTCCTGGCGGTGCTGTGGTTTTTCGTGATCGCCGCGGTCGGCGTCATCCGGACAGACCTGTTCGGTCCGCGTACGGCTCCCGCGCCCGCACGCAAACCGGTCAAGCAGCCCCGACCGGTTTCCAAGCCCAAGAAGGGCGAACCCCGCCAGCTGATCGTCACCGGTGGTCCCCTGCAAGGGACCATCATCAACCTCACGGAGACGCCAATCACCATCGGCCGGGCGAACGACGCCACGCTGGTTCTCAGCGACGACTACGCTTCGAGCCGGCACGCCCGGCTCTTTCCTCAGGACGGCCAGTGGATCGTGGAAGATCTCGGCTCCACGAACGGCACGTACCTCGAACGCTCGAAAGTGACCCGCCCGACCCCGGTGCCCCTCGGAGTTCCGATCCGCATCGGCAAGACCGTCATCGAATTGCGCAAATGACCATCGCACTCCGCTACGCCGCTCGCTCGGACGTCGGGCTCCTCCGTGAAGGCAACGAGGACTCGGCGTACGCCAGCGGCCGCCTGCTGGCCGTCGCAGACGGCATGGGCGGGCATGCCCACGGCGAGGTGGCCAGTTCGGTCGCCATCGCCGCACTGTCGTCCCTCGACCGGGACGCCTTCGGCGGTGACCTGCTCAGCGCCATCGAGGCGGCGGTCCGGGACGCCAACCACCAGCTGCACGCGATGGTGGCCCGGGACCCCAGCCTCAAGGGCATGGGCACCACCCTCACCGCGATGCTCTGGAGCGGCTCACGCTTCGCCCTGGTCCATGTGGGCGACTCCCGTGCGTACCTGCTCAGGAACGGCGAGCTGTACCAGATCACGCACGACCACACACTGGTGCAGTCACTGGTGGACGACGGGCGGATCACCCAGGAGGAGGCCGCCAACCACCCCCAGCGCTCGATCCTGCTGCGCGCGCTGGACGGGAGCGGCGAGGTCGATCCCGACCTGCAGGACCGGGAGGCCCAGGTGGGCGACCGTTACCTGCTGTGCTCGGACGGCCTGTCCACGGTGGTCAGCGCCGAGACCCTGCACCACACCCTGACCACGATCGACGATCCCGAGGACGTCGTCCGGCAGCTCATCGACCTCGCCAATCGCGGCGGCGGGCCGGACAACATCACCTGCGTGGTCGCCGACGTGATCGAGGTGGACGACCTGCAGCCGCCCCTGGGGGCGGCGGCGGTCGTCGGTGCGGCCGGCTCGGGCCGGGTCCGCTCGGCGCCGCCCGACACCCCCCGCGGGGCCGGGCCACCACCGTCACCGCGCCCCAACCCGTACTCACCGACGACGACCTGGACGACGAACCCGTGCGCGAGGCCCAGGCCTCCGCGCGGCGTTCGCGCAAAGGCCGATCGGGCCCGAAAGTGGCCGTCGGGGTGCTGGTCGTCGCCGCCGCGCTCGGAGTCGGCGGCTATTTCGGCTACCAGTGGACCCAGAGCCAGTTCTACATAGGCGCCAAGGGGGACGAGCTCGTCGTCTTCCAGGGCGTCGACGCGGAGGTCGGGCCGGTGTCCTTCAAGAAGGTCGCCTACACCGACCACGTACGCGTCTCGTCGCTGCCGGCGGTGCAGCAGGACCAGGTCCGCAGCGGCATCCCGGTCGACGACCTGCAGGCCGGGATAACCAGGATCAAGAGCTTCGGCGACTCGGCGACGCCCACGCCGGACGCCAAGTCGTCGCCGACCCCCACGAGGTCCAGTAAGTGACTGCTGTCGAAGCCACGCCCGTACCGATGACCGCGAAGAGGCGCGGCGCCCAACTGGGCATGCTCGCCTTCGCCGTGCTGATCGTGATGGGCGCCTACGCCAGCGTCGGGCTCGGGATCAACGGCAAGGTCCCGTCCGGCATGCTCGGCTACGGCCTCGGCCTCGGCGGTCTGATGCTCGCGGCCTACCTGGTGCTGGCCAAGTGGGCACCGTGGGCCGATCCCCTTCTGCTTCCCCTCGTGACGCTGGTCAACGGCCTCGGCCTCGTGATGATCTACCGGATTGAGCTGGCCGGGCAGGCCGGCGCGTCCGCCACGAATCAGCTCATGTGGACGGCGCTCGGCGTGGTGATGTTCTCCGCGACCCTGATCGTGTTGAAGGACCACCGTGCCTTGCAGCGCCTCACCTACACCGCCGGGTTCGTCGGCGTGGTGCTGCTGGCCATTCCCGCGCTGTTGCCCGGGTCGCTGAGCGAGGTCCAGGGCGCCAAGATCTGGATCCGCATCGGCGGGTTCTCGATCCAGCCCGGTGAGTTCGCCAAGCTGGCCCTCGTCGTGTTCTTCGCCGGCTACCTCGTGGCCAAGCGCGACGTGCTCGCGCTCGCCGGCCGCCGGCTGCTCTTCATCGACCTGCCCCGCGCCCGCGACCTCGGCCCCGTGCTCATCACCTGGGGCTTCGCGATCGCCACACTGGTCCTGGAGAAGGACCTCGGCACCTCGCTGCTGCTGTTCGGCGCGTTCATCGCGATGCTCTACATCGCCACCCAGCGCACGTCCTGGGTGCTCATCGGCATCCTGCTGTTCGTCGGCGGCGCCTTCCTCGCCGGGCAGGTCTTCAGTCACGTCGAGGCCCGCTTCAACGTCTGGCTGCACGCGGAGGACCCCGCGCTGTACGACGCGGGCGGCGGCAGCTACCAGCTCATGCAGGGCATGTTCGCCATGGGCTCGGGCGGCATCCTCGGCGTCGGGCTCGGGCAGGGCTACCCCAAGCTGATCCCGCTGTCGTTCTCCGACTTCATCTTCACGGCGACGGGCGAGGAGCTGGGTCTCACCGGTCTGATGGCCATCCTGATGGTCTACGCGCTCATCGTCGAGCGGGGGCTGCGCACGTCGCTGGCCGCCCGCGACCCCTTCACCAAGCTGCTCGCGGGCGGCCTGTCGTTCATCCTGGCCTGGCAGGTGTTCATCATCGTCGGCGGCGTCACTCGACTGATCCCGCTGACCGGTCTCGTGACGCCGTTCATGTCCGCCGGAGGCTCGGCGCTGCTGGCCAACTGGATGCTCATCGCCTTGCTCGTACGGATGTCCGACGCGGCCCGCCGGCCGCCGCCACAGGCGATCCAGGACGAGGGACTGACGCAGGTGTTTCAGCGATGAACAGCACACTCAAGCGCGTCTCCGTGGCCTGCCTGCTCATGTTCGGCCTGCTCATGGCCAACGTGACCTATATCGGCACGGTGAAAGCCGACGGGCTGCGGACCGACTCGCGCAACGTCAGGGGCTTCTACGCCCGCTACGCGGTCGACCGTGGCTGGATCACGGCCGACAACGGCAAGACGACGCTGGCCAAGACCGTGGACACCGGGGACAAGACGTACCGGTTCGAGCGGGAGTATCCGCTCGGCAAGCCGTTCACGCACGTGGTCGGCTGGTTCGCGCCGGAGAGCGCGTCGGGCATCGAGGCCGCGATGAACCGCTACCTCGACGGCAGCCACCCCGACCTGGTGGTCCGCCGGGCCATCGACATGGTCAGTGGCAAGCCCGCCAAGGGCGCGAGCGTCGACCTCACCCTGAACACCAAGGCCCAGGAGATCGCGTACAAGGACCTGGCCGGCACCGGCAAGCGCGGCGCGGTCGTCGCGCTCGAGCCGAAGACCGGCAAGATCCTCACGATGGTGTCCGTGCCGTCGTACGACCCGAACCCGCTGGCCCAGGTCAACAAGGCCAAGGTGAACGCGGCGTACAACAAGCTGGACAAGGACGACAACAAGCCGCTGCTCAACCGGGCCATCGACCTGACGTTCGCCCCGGGGTCCACGTTCAAGACGGTCACCTCGGCGGCCTACCTCAGCGACGACAGCTCCCGGGACGAGAACACGCAGGTCGACGCGCCCGACTCGCTGCCGCTGCCGGGCACGAGCATCTCGCTGCCCAACTACCACGGCGAGTCGTGCGGCGGCCGGGCGACGCTGGTGCAGGCCCTCACGATCTCCTGCAACACGCCGTTCGCCATCATGGGCATGGACGTCGGCTACGACAAGCTCAAGGAGCAGGCCGCGAAGTTCGGGGTCGGCCAGCCGCTGGAGATCCCTCTCGGCGTCGCGGCCAGCAACATCGGCCCGGACGAGGGCAAGGCGGCCCTCGCCAAGACCGCGATCGGCCAGCAGAGCAACCAGATGACCCCGCTGCAGATGGCGATGGTCGCGGCCGGCATCGCCAACCAGGGCACGGTCATGAAGCCGTTCCTGGTCAACAAGATCATGGGACCGGACGGCGCGGAGATCGACGGGACCGACCCCGAGGAGCTGGACGAGGCCGTCACCCCCGAGGTGGCCGGCGAGCTGACCAAGATGATGATCAGCGTGGTCGAGCACGGCACCGGCGGCGCGGCCAAGCTCCCCAACATCACCGTGGCGGGCAAGACGGGCACGGCGGAGACGCTGCCGGGCAAGCCGTCGCACGCGTGGTTCATCTCCTTCGCCCCGGTCGACGACCCGAAGGTCGCCGTGGCGGTCTTCGTGGAGTCCGGCAGCGCCGGCAACGACGCCACCGGCGGCGCGGTGGCCGCGCCGATCGCCCACGACGTCATGCAGGCGGTGCTCGGACAGTGACGGACACGGTGCTCGGCGGGCGGTACCGGCTGACCTCCCCCATCGCCGCGGGCGGCATGGGCGAGGTCTGGCGGGCCGACGACGAACTGCTCGGCCGGGAGGTGGCGATCAAGCTGCTCGGCCGCCATGTCGCGGGCGACGCCACCTTCCGCGACCGGTTCCGCTCCGAGGCCAGGATCACGGCCGCCCTGACCGACCCCGGCATCGCCCAGGTCTTCGACTACGGCGAGACCGACGGGCTGGCCTACCTCGTGATGGAACTGGTGAGGGGCGAGCCGCTGTCGGCCATCCTGGCCCGCAACGGCGTGCTCGGGCCGGACGTCACGCTCGACATCATCGAGCAGACCGCCCGGGGCCTGCACGCGGCCCACCGGGCCGGGGTGATCCACCGCGACGTCAAGCCCGGCAACCTGCTCGTCACCGAGGCAGGACAGGTCAAGATCACCGACTTCGGCATCGCCCGCGCGCTGGAGGCCGCGCCGCTGACCGCGACCGGCACCATCCTCGGCACCGCCCAGTACGTGAGCCCGGAGCAGGCGTCCGGCACCACCCTCACTCCGGCGAGCGACGTCTACTCGCTCGGGGTGGTGGCCTACGAATGCCTCGCGGGCCGCCCGCCGTTCACGGCGGAGACCCCGGTGGCGCTCGCGTTGCGGCATCTCAACGACACGCCCCCGCCGCTGCCCGGCAACGTGCCCGCGCCGGTGGCGGCCCTCGTGATGGCCATGCTGGCCAAGGACCCCGCCGCGCGGCCGGAGACCGGGCCGGTGCTCCTCGACAGGGTGCGGGTGTTGCGCGAGATCCTCGCGGGCACCGCGGCCTCGACGGCGGTGCTCGGTTCGCTGACCGATCCCCAGGGCTTCCCGGCGGCGGGCGGCGCGGGCCGGACCACCCCTCCGGCCGCGCCCGGCCTGACGGCGCCTCTGGGCGAGCCCGCGGGAGCCGGCACCCCGCGTCCCGGCGCCACCGCGCCCATCGGCCCTGTCCCCGCCTCCCCGCGCAGGCTCCCGCGGGCGTCCCCGCGCCCGTACGCGGCGCCCAGGCGGTCCGAGGGGCCCGTCGGCGGGCGGCGCCGCCGGGCGACCCTGCTCCTCGCGACGGCCGGCTGCGCCGCCGCGGTCGGCATCGGGGTCCTGGCCTTCACCACCCTCACCGACGAGCCGCCGCAGTATCCGGGTGAGACGGCCGCGCCCGTCTCACCGTCCTCCTCGCCGTCGCCATCGCCGTCGTCGGCGCGTACGAACAGGTCAGAGGTTCCGCGGACGCATCGGCCGACCGCTCCGGCGGCGTCGGACGAGCCGAGCGCCGTTCCGTCGGCTACCGTAAGCAGGTCGGCATCAACCACCCAGACGCCCACACCGGCTTCGTCCCCGACCTCGACCCCGACTCCGACGTCCACCCCGGCCACGGAACCCAGTGAGACTCCGCTCCCGACGGACGCCCCACCCGACACGAACCCTCCGGATGAGGGGGAGTGATGAGGAGAGGGGTCGATGATGGAGACCGGTGGCACCCCACGATGAACGGCAAGGGACAGTGCAGGAAATGACTCAGCCACGACTACTCGGCGGACGCTACGAGCTGGATGGCGTCGTGGGGCGTGGCGGCATGGCCGAGGTGTATCGCGCCCGGGACATCCGGCTGGACCGTGTCGTCGCCATCAAGACGCTCCGCTCCGACCTCGCCAGGGACCACACGTTCCAGGCGCGCTTCCGGCGTGAGGCGCAGTCCGCCGCCTCGCTCAACCACCCGTCGATCATCGCCGTGTACGACACCGGCGAGGACATGATGGACGGCACGCCCGTGCCGTACATCGTGATGGAGTTCGTCGACGGGCGGACGCTGCGCGACCTGCTGCGCGCCGACCGGCGGCTGCTGCCCGAGCGGGCCATGGAGCTGGTGGACGGCATCCTGCGGGCGCTCGACTACAGCCACCGGGGCGGCATCGTCCACCGGGACATCAAGCCGGCCAACATCATGTTGACGGTCAACGGCGAGGTCAAGGTGATGGACTTCGGCATCGCCCGGGCCATGGCCGACTCCGCCGCCACGATGACCCAGACGGCCCAGGTGATCGGCACCGCGCAGTACCTGTCGCCCGAGCAGGCCCGCGGCGAGCGCGTGGACGCCCGCAGCGACATCTACTCGACCGGCTGCGTGCTCTACGAGCTGCTCACCGGCCAGCCGCCCTTCACCGGCGACTCCCCTGTGGCGATCGCCTACCAGCACGTGCGGGAGGACCCGATCCCGCCGTCGCGGATCGACCCCGAGATCCCGCAGTGGGCCGACGCGATCGTGCTCAAGGCGATGGCCAAGGACCCGGTCCACCGCTACCAGAGCGCCGCGGAGATGCGCGGCGACATCCAGCGGGTGCTGTCGGGCATGCCGGTCGACCCGCAGACGATGGCGATGGCCACCCAGCAGTACAACGGGTACGGCGCGCCGGACCGCACGCGGACGATGACCACCGCCGGCGGCGCCCCCATGACGCAGAGCACGCGCGCCATCCCCGACTACCAGTACGCCCAGGAGGAGCGCGGCGGCGGCCGGTACGACGGGCGGCGGCGCAGCGGCGGCGGCGGCAACACCGCGCTGAAGACCGCCCTGTGGATCCTGATCCCGCTGGTGGTCATCGGCGCCATGATCGGTGTCGGCTACGCCTTCCTCGGGTCCGGTGGCTCCTCGACCGCCGACAAGGTCCAGGTGCCGTCGGTGACGAACCAGACGAAGGCGGCGGCCGAGCAGGCCCTGAAGGCGGCCGGGTTCAAGGTCACCTTCGGGCCGGAGGAGTACAACAGCGACGTCCCCAAGGGCGCCGTCGTGAGCACCGACCCCCCCGGGGGCGAGCAGGCCGACCGCGGGGCCACGGTCACCGTCATCGTGTCCAAGGGCGAGGAGAAGGTCACCGTCCCCGATGACCTGATCGGCAAGACCCCGGAGGAGGCCAGGGCCGAACTGGAGGCGCTGGAGCTGAAGGTCAGCATCGTGCCGAAGGCCTCCACCAAGGAGCAGGGCAAGGTCTTCGACAGCAACCCCAAGCCGGGCGAGAAGGTCGAGAAGGGCGCCCTGGTCCGGCTGTACGTGCCCCAGGAGATGACGGAGGTCCCGAGCGTGCTCGGCCTCACGCTGGAGGACGCGACGCAGACGCTGAAGGGCGCCGGCTTCAAGGTCAAGTCGCAGGAGCGGCCGAGCGACACGGTGCCGCAGGGCAGCGTGATCGACCAGTCGCCGCAGCCGGGGACCAAGCTCAACCCCAACACCACGATCACACTGACGGTCTCCAGCGGTCCCTCTCAGCAGCAGGAGACGCCGACCCAGCCGCCGACCCAGGAGGAGCCGACGGACACGCCGACCGACGGCGACACCGGCGACGGCGGTGACGGCGGCGGCGTGCAGATCGGGCCGCCCGGAGAGGGCGACGACAACCCGTTCGGCAACTAGCCGGAAGAGCGGACGGCGGTCACCGCGAGGCGGTGGCCGCCGTCGGCGTTTCGCCGGGGTTTCGCCGGGGTTTCGAGGGCCCTGCCGCGACACGGCCGGCCGGGCGAACGGCACAGAGCAGGACGGACGACTCCGGACATGAGGAAGGGCTTCCGCCACTCGGGGGCAATGGCGGAAGCCCTCACTCTTCTAGTCGTAACGAGAGCGGAAAGCGTTACACGATCTGCGCGAGCCAATTTCCGAGCAGCCGATGGCCGTGCTCGGACACGACCGACTCGGGGTGGAACTGCACGCCCTCGATGGGGGCGTCGCGGTGGCGCAGGCCCATGATGACGCCGTCGGGCGTGGTGGCCGTCACCTCCAGCGCGTCCGGCACGGTGCCGGGGACCACGGCGAGCGAGTGGTAGCGCGTCATCGTGACCGGCGAAGGAAGCTCCCGGAACACGCCTCGCCCGTCGTGGGAGATCAGGCTGGTTCGGCCGTGCATGAGCTCGGGCGCGCGGTCCACCACGGCCCCGTACGCCACGGCGATGGCCTGGTGGCCGAGACAGACCCCGAGCAGCGGCAGGCCGCGCTCGGCGCAGTGCCGTACGAGGGACACCGACACCCCGGCGGCCTCCGGCGTGCCGGGTCCCGGCGAGACGAGCACGGCGTCGAAGGCGTCGGCGTCGCCCACGGCGACGTGGTCGCGCGGCCGTACGTCGCAGTCCGCGCCCAGACCACGCAGATACTGCACGATCGTGTGCACGAAGCTGTCGTGATTGTCGACCACGAGCACCCGGATCGAGCCCATAGGTGTCTCCCGCTTCACCGGGGTGGTGGGTGTGCAGAGCGGAAATCGGACTTTCAGCGTACGGCAATCCCGCATGGGGGATCGCCCGGCGGGGCCCGCGCCGACTATCCTTGCTCGGGACTTCACCGCCACAGCGATTACGCTATTGACACCAGCCCGCACGACCGCGCGGGTACCCACCAGGAGAAGCTCCCGTGCCCAAGTCGAAGACCCGCAAGAAGGCCGTTTACACGCCGCCGCAGAAGTCGCAGACGGTGAAGGTCAGCCCGCGTTGGCTCGCCCCCGTCATGGTGGCCTGCTGGATCATCGGTATCGCCTGGATCGCGATCTACTACATCGCGCCGACCGTTCCCGGCATCTCCGCCCTGGCGAACTGGAACCTGCTGATCGGTTTCGGGCTCATCATCGTCGGCGTCGTGCTGTCGACGAAGTGGCGTTAGGCTGCTTTCTTAAGATTCTTTCCACAGCTTTTATCCACAGCCTGTGGACAGGTGATCAGGCTGCCCCAGGCCGGGTTCGGACCGGGCGGCGCACTGCCCGGCCCGGCCCTGGCGTGAGGACGGTCAGCTTCGGCCGAGCATCTCGGCGGTGAGGATGTTCCCTCCGAGGCCCCACCCACCGTCGGGCACCTCCTCCACGAGGACCAGGGTGGTCGCCCGGGCCCGTTCGCCGTACACGTCGGCGTAGGCGTCGGTGACGGCGTCGATGAGCTTCTTCTTGGACTCGGGGGTCAGGGTGTCGGCGGGCACCTTGAGGTTGGCGAACGGCATGGTCGTTCCTTTCGGGTTGTTTCGGGTGTTCCCTGGGTGGAGTGCGGCGGGCGTCAGACGATGCCGCCGTTGGCGCGCACGACCTGCCCGTTGACCCAGTGCCCCGCGGGGCTCGCCAGGAAGGCGACGACCTCCGCGATGTCCTCGGGGGTGCCGAGCCGTTCGAGCGGGGGCTGCTTGGCCATCCGCTCGATCGTGGCCTCGTCCTTGCCTTCGAAGAAAAGCTCTGTGGCGGTCGGGCCGGGCGCGACCGCGTTGACCGTGATGTCCCGCCCCCGCAGTTCGCGGGCGAGCACGAGCGTCATCGCCTCGACGGCGCCCTTGCTGGCGGCGTACGCCCCATAGGTGGGCAGTTGCAGGCCCACGATGGACGTGGACAGGGTGATGATCGCGCCACCGCCGCGCACGCGGCGCGCGGCCTCCCGCGCCATGACGAATGTGCCGCGGATGTTGGTGCGGTGCAGGGCGTCCAGCTCGGCGAGGTCGAGGTCCGCGATCGGGGACAGCGACAGGCGACCCGCCGAGTTGACGACGACGTCGACCCCGCCGAACTCCTTCTCCGCCGCGTCGAACATCGCCGCGACCTCGTGCTCGTCCGCGACGTCGGCCTGCGCCGCGATCGCCCGGCCGCCGGCCGACGTGACCGCGTCGACCACCTCGGCCGCGGCCGAGGCAGAGCCCTGATATCCCACGACGACGGCGAAGCCGCGTGCGGCCAGCGTCGTCGCGATCGCCCGGCCGATCCCGCGGGAGCCGCCGCTGACGACGGCCACGCGCTGATCACTCATTGGAAACCCTCTCCTATCGCTGATACGAGCTGTTCGTATCGGCGTTACGAGACCAGACGTTAGCACGATCCCCATAACGACGCTAGCGGGATTCCGTATCATTGGTTACGTGACAGGTGCGGACACCCTACGCGCGGCGATGATCGAGGCCGCCGAGAAGCAACTGGCGACGTCCTCGGACAACGACATCGCCACGCGGGCGGTCTGTGAGGCGGTCGGCGTGACCCAGCCCGTGCTCTACCGGCTGTTCGGCGACAAGCGGGGACTCCTCGACGCCGTCGCCGACCACGGGTACGAGCGCTACGCCGCGCTCAAGGCCGCGCAGGAGCAGACGGCCGACCCGGTGGCCGACCTCCGGGCCGGCTGGGACGGCCACATGGCGTTCGCGCGGGAGAACCGGGCCCTCTACCAGCTCATGTTCACGCCTCGGCCGTGGTCCCGGTCAACGGCTCGCGACCGGGTGTTCACCCTCCTGGAGGCCACGCTCGTACGGTGCGCGGCGATCGGCGCGCTGAGGGTGGAGCCGCCGATCGCGGCCCGGTTGATCCTGTCCGCGAGCGTCGGGACAGCGCTCGACCACATCGCCAGTCCGGAGCTCTTCGACGACCCCGCGCTGTCCCACCGCATGCGCGACGCCGTGTTCGCGCACGTGCTGACCGAGGCGACCGTGCAGGAGGACGCCGACCCCCTCCGCGAGGCCGCGCTGCGCCTGCGCGCGCAACTCGACCTCGCCGGCACCGAGGCCCTCGAGCCGGTCGAGACCGCCCTGCTCCGGCGCTGGCTCGACCGCATCACGCAGCCCGGCGCGGGGAGCGTCAGGTGAAGGCGCCCTCCAGCAGGCCGTACGGCGGGAGCATGGTGACGAGCAGGACCAGCGCCACCAGCACCGCGGCGGCGACGCCGGCCTGGACGAGGGTGCGGTTGCGGGGCGGAGCGTAGGCGAAACCGGCGGCGATGATCGTGCCGGTCACGAGCCCGCCGAGATGGCCCTGCCAGCTGATGCCCGGGACGACGAACGTGAGCACCACGTTGATGCCGATCAGCCACAGGACGCCGCGGGCGTCGTAGCCGAGCCTGCGGGCGACGACGAACAACGCACCGAACAGGCCGTAGATGGCGGTCGAGGCGCCGACGGCCGACGTGCCGAACAGGTAGACGGCGACCGAGCCGCCCAGCGCCGACAGCAGGTAGAGCGCGGCGAACCGGCCAGAGCCGAGCCTGCGCTCCAGTTCGGGGCCGAGGGCGTAGAGCGCCCACATGTTGAACAGGATGTGCCAGAACGACGGCGGCGGGGAGTGCAGGAAGGCGCTGGTGATCAGGCGCCACCACTCGCCCATATGGACCCCGAGGGACCACATCGCGAACCGCTGGACGACCTCGTCCGGGCGCAGGACCTCCGCCCCGTACGCGAGCACGTTGAGGATCAGCAGGGTCCACGTGACGCGGGGCGTGGCGACGGCGGCGCCGCCGAAGGTCGCCTGGGCCTGCCGCACCTCGCGGCTGCCGTCGCGGACGCACTCGGGGCACTGGTGGCCGACCGCCGCCTCGCGCATGCAGTCGGGGCAGATCGGTCGCTCACAGCGCTGGCAGCGGACGTAGGTCTCGCGGTCGGGGTGCCGATAGCAGGTGGGCACGGCTTGCGCCCCCGGCTGCGGGGGCGGCGGAGGCTGGGAGGTCATGGGGTCCTTTCCTGGGCGAGTCCCTGTGCGGGGGCGCATCCATCAGCCAGCCTATAAGCCGGAAACGCCCCGGCCGCGTGTTCACGCGGCCGGGGCGTCCCGAGCGTCGGAGGAGACGGCGTCAGGACCGCTCGATGGTGACCTCTTCGAGGACCACGTCGTTCACCGGCCGGTCGTTGCGGCCGGTCGGGGTCTTGGCGATCGCGTCGACCACCTCGGTGCCCTCGATCACTTCACCGAAGATCGTGTGCCCCTGGTTGAGGTGCGGCTGCGGGCTCACGGTGATGAAGAACTGGGAGCCGTTGGTGCCCTTGCCGAACCGCTTGCCCGCGTTCGCCATGGCGAGCAGGTAGGGCCGGTTGAACTGGTTCTCGGGGTGGATCTCGTCGTCGAAGCTGTAGCCGGGCCCGCCGACGCCCTGGCCGAGCGGATCGCCGCCCTGGATCATGAACCCGTTGATGACCCGGTGGAAGATCGTGCCGTCGTAGAGCTTGACGTTCGTCTGCTTCTCACCGGTCTCCGGGTGGGTCCACTCCCGGGTGCCCTCGGCGAGTTCGACGAAGTTGCGCACGGTCTTCGGCGCCTTGTTGGGGAAAAGCTGGACGCGGATCGTGCCGTGGTTCGTGCGCAGATTCGCGATGAGGTTGTCAGCCACGAGGGCCGCCCCCTTTGGTAGCTCGTGTTAGTTGTCCGGTGAACAGGGTATCGAGCATGCCTTCAAGCACTGCTCGTGATTGAGCCACGACCATCCGGGAAGGGGTCGTTCCGGGGCCCCGTCGATTGGGGAGGTTGATCGTGTCCCTGACAATGAACAGAAGGCGTCGCGCCGAGGTTGTCATCCCGCAAACGTGGCTGAGCAGGATGAGGGACCAGGCGATGAAGGCCAGCGGCCGGATGAGCCCGGTGGCGGAGACCGCACGGGATCTCGCCACGCACCGGATCGAGGACGCGAGGGTCTGGGCGGCGCCGAAGCTCGACCAGGCGGCGCAGTCGGTCGAGGAGCAGATCGCTCCGATCGTGAGTGCGTTCCTGACCGAGTTGGCCCGTCGCATCGACGTGACCAGCACCAGGAAGACCCGCCGGCGCTGGCCGGTCGTGGCGTTGCTGGGCGGAGTCGCGATCGGCGCGGTGGGTGTGGCGATGTACCGCAACAACGCTCAGCGCTGGGCCGAGACCATGCGGGAGAGCATGCGGCACACCGGCTCCGACGCCAGCAAGTGGGTCGGAGACAAGGCCGGGGAAGCCGGCGAGAAGGCCGACAAGGCCGCCGACGAGATCTCGGGAAAAATGTCCTAGCACATCCCTCACAGCCACCCAGTACGCGCGTTCCCCACCGCCGGCCGTACTGTGTTCCCGCCTTCGCGCATCGGGGCGCTCTTATCCGCTGTCTTCCTTCGTCACGTGCTCGCTCGTCCCTCGCTGCGCGCGTTCCTCAGTCCAGACCAGCGGCGCGCCCCTCAGGCTCGCTCGGTGTTTCCCGCTTCGCGCATCGGGGCGCTCGGTGTTTCCCGCTGAACGTCGTCCGGAGGGAGCGAAGCGGAAGGGAGCGAGGACCGGAGCGAAGGCCCAGCGAAGCGGGCTTCGCGAGGACCGGAGGTTCCTTCCGGCGCAGCGACCGACTTGGCCAACATTCGTGACAATCCAACTAGGTCATCGAAGGCTCCAGGCGATGCAGTACGGCGGGGAGGCGGTCCTCGTAGACCACGGTGAGCCGCCGGGTCGCCCGGGTGATGGCGACGTACAGGTCCTGGCCGCCCTTCGGCGACTGACGCAGGATGCCCTCGGGATCCACCACGACCACGGCGTCGAACTCCAGGCCCTTCGAGCCGCGCACGGTGAGGACGGCCACCGGGCTGTCCAGGGGATCGACGGCCTCGGGGAACAGCGCGGCGACCTCCGGGTGCCGGGCGTCCGGCGTGACGACGCCGACCCGTCCCTCCCCGATCTCGCGCAGCTCCGACTCCACGAGCAGCCGCAGGTCGGTGCCGTCGGCGGGCACGGCGCGGGGGCGGGCTCCGCCGAACCGGACCGACTCGGGCGGCTCCTCCCCGGGCGCCACGGCGCGCAGCACGTCGGCGGCGACCTCCATGATCTCGGCCGGGGTCCGGTAGTTGACCAGCAGGCGCTCCTCCCGCCAGCGTCCCTTCACGTACGGGTCGAGCATCTCGCCCCACGATCGCGCGCCCGCCGCCGAGCCGGTCTGGGCGATGTCGCCGACGACTGTCAGGGAGCGGGCCGGGACCCGCCGCATCACCGTCCGCCAGGCCATCGCCGACAGCTCCTGCGCCTCGTCCACGATCACGTGCCCGTACGCCCAGGTGCGGTCGCGGGCGGCCCGATCGGCCGTCGTCGTGTACGGCCCGTCGTCGCGGTTGCGACCCGCCAGCAGGGTCGCGTCGAGCACCGGATCGACGTCGGTGATCGTCAGGACCTCCCGCGCGTACAGTTCCTCCTCGCGGCGTTCCTCCTCGGCGCGGCGCCGCCTGGCCCCCGCCCCGTAGTCGTACTCGCCGAGCAGTTCTGCGGCCTCGTCCAGCAGGGGGACGTCGCCGACCGTCCACGGCGCCTCACGGGGCCGCAGCAGGAGCGCGCGCTCCTCCTCCGTCAGGTGGGGCCCGGCCGCCGTACGCAGCCGTTCCTCGTCCGAGAGGAGTTCGCGGACGAGCCGCTCGGGGGTGATCTCCGGCCAGAGGGCGTCGAGCGCGTCGCGCACCGACCGGTGCTCCCACAGGGCCGTGGCGGCATAGCGCAGGTCGCCGTCCTCGAGCGGCCGGTCGAGCTTGGCCGCCTCGTCCCGCGCCAGCGCCCGCAGCACCTGGTCCACGAACGTCCACCGGGCGATGTTGTGCTGCCGCCGCAGGCCGCGTGCGCGGTCGCGGGCCCGCAGGCAGGTGGCGTGGTCCACCCGCAGCGCCATCTCCTCGACCACGACCTCCACGCCGCCGCGCACGGACGTGCGGACGGGGATCTTCACCTCCAGGTCGCCCTCCGGCACGCGCTCGCGGTCGCGGACCGCCGCCTCGACCACAGCGGCCATGCGCGGGTCGCCCTTGACGACGGCGACGGCCGGCTCGTCCTCGGCGGTGGCCCGCACCCCGGGGTGGAGCCCGCCCATGCTCGTCAGCACCACCTGCGTCTCGCCCAGCGCGGGCAGCACCTGACTGATGTAGCGGGAGAACGTGGCGTTGGGACCGACGACGAGCACGCCGCGCCGCTCCAGTGTGTCGCGGTGCGTGTAGAGCAGGTATGCCGCCCGATGCAGGGCGGCGACGGTCTTGCCCGTGCCCGGCCCGCCCTGCACGACGAGCGCCCCCGCCAGGCCGGACCGGATCACCCGGTCCTGCTCGCGCTGGATGGTGGCGACGACCTCGCCCATGCGTCCGGTGCGCCCGCGGCGCAGCGTCGCGAGCAGCGCGGCCTCGCCGACGAGCGTACGGCGGTCTCCGTCGGCCATCCGGTCGAGGTCGAAGACCTCGTCGTCGATGCCCACGACGTCGCGGTGCCGCGTGTGCAGGTGCCGCCGACGGACGAGGGAGCCCGGGTCGCTGGGGGTGGCGACGTAGAAGGGGCGGGCGGCAGGGGCCCGCCAGTCGACGAGCACGGACGTGTGGTCGTCGTCGCGCAGCCCGATGCGGCCGATGTAGAGGGTCTCACCCTCGGCGTCGTCGATGCGGCCGAAGCACAGGCCGTGTTCGACGGCCGACAGTTGCGCGAGGCGGCGGGCGTGCTCGGCCGCCGCCACCTCCCGCTCCACGACTGCCTGCCGGGTTCCCGTGCCGCCGCGGGCCAGGATTTCCCGGATGCCGCGCTCGGCCCGTTCGCGGGCGATGTCGAGGCGGCCGTACAGCATGGAGACGTAGGACTGCTCGCTCCGCAGGGCCTCGGCGCGAGCGGAGTCGGATTGACGGTCACCCATTCCTGTGATAAACTCCTACTGAGAGCGTCTATCTTTCAGATAACTGGGAATCTCTCACTATACGGCATCGCGCCTCTGTGGCGTGTCACGCCTCCGTCCACTCCGCTCGCGGGGTGGATTTTTTGTTTTCGAGACTTCTGTGACTGATGTGAGTGATGTCGCGTCCCTCCTGGGTAACGGGCGTACGGCGCGATCGGCGGGACGCATCGCCACATTCCGTCCGGATTCGCATCGCGCCATGGTCAACCGCCGCGCGCCGCGGGACGTCTTTGGAAACAAGGAGGCCCGGATGGACGTCCTCGAGAGCCTCGTGGACGACGAGCTCCGCCTGGAGCTCGTCCTCATCGAGGCACTGCACCACGAGGCGGAACGGCTGGCCGCCCCGGCCGTCCGCTGAGATCACCGGCCCGCCGCCTCACAGTGGGGCGGCGGGCGCTCTCTCACTGGTCAGGCTCAGGCTCACAGGTCAGGCCCAAGGGCGGAAGACGGCGCGGACGCAGCCGTCCTTCTTGTGCTTGAACATGTCGTAGCCCTTGGGCCCCTCGTCGAGCGTCATCGTGTGCGTCGCGAGGTAGGAGGGCTTCAGATCGCCCTTCGCAATGAGGTCGAGGAGCTTCGGGATGTACCGCTGGCCGTGCTGCTGCGCGCCGCGCAGCGTGAGGCCCTTGTTCATCAGCGCGCCGAGCGGGAACTTGTCCACGAAGCCGGCGAAGACCCCCAGCACGAACACCGAGCCGCCCTTGCGGCAGGCGTGAATCGCCTCCCGCACCGCGATCGGCCGGTCCTGCTCCAGGCGCAGCTGCTGTTTGATCCCGTCGTACACGCGCTGGATCCCGGTGCTGTCGGCTTCCATGCCGACGGCCTCGACGCACACGTCCGGGCCACGGCCGCCGGTGCGCTCGCGCAACTCGGCGGTGACGTCGGTGCTCGTGTAGTCGATCACCTCGCAGCCGACGTGGCGGGCGGCCATGGCCAGCCGTTCGGGATAGCGGTCGATCGCGATGACCCGCTCGGCGCCGAGGAGCAGGGCGGCCCGGGCGGCCATCTGGCCGACGCCGCCGCATCCCCACACCGCGACCACGTCTCCCGGCCGTACGCCGCCGAGCTCGGCGCCCATCCAGCCCGTCGGGGCCGCGTCGGAGGCGAACAGGGCGTCGAGGTCCGAGACGCCCTCGGGGACGGTGAACGCGTTGTAGTCCACGAAGGGCACGCGGATGTACTCGGCGTGGCTGCCCCGGAAGCCGCCCATCGCGTGGGAGTAGCCGAAGATGCCGGCGGTCGTGCCGCCCCACATCAGGTCCGTGACGCCCGGCTTGGGGTTGCTGTTCTCGCACAGCGACCACTCGTCGTGCCGGCAGGCCCAGCAGCGGCCGCAGCCGATGATCGAGCAGACCACGACCCGGTCGCCCGGCCGGTGCCGGTCACCTCGGGGCCGACGTCGACGATCTCGCCGATGAACTCGTGCCCGATGACGTCACCGGCCCGCATGGCCGGGATGTAGCCGCCGAGCAGGTGGAGGTCGGAACCGCAGGTGGTGCTCGCCGTCACCTTCACGATCGCGTCCTGGGCGTTGAGGATCGCGGGGTCGGGCACCTGCTCGACCGACAGTTCGTTCACGCCCTGCCAGCACAGCGCCTTCACAGCCGGCCCCCTTCCGCCGCGCGTCCCAGTGCCATGTCGAGCACCTTGCCCGGCAGGGTCGGCCGGGTCGTCGCGATCTCCTCGTCCGACCGCAGCACGTCGCCGGTCTCCAGCAGGGACTTCGTCTCGCGCAGCGCCGTACGGACCGTGGTGCGGGGGTCCTCACCCCGCAGCCGGGCGAGGACGGCGTCGGCGCCGGCCCGGTGTTCCCTCGGCCGAGCGTAGATCTCCGTGCCCCGGTCGCCGGGCGCCCGGTTCATCCGAACCTCGGCGTCCACCCGGGCCAGCGGTTCGGGCAGGTGCCCGGCCGGCGCGACCTCGTCCGGCGGACGGTTGATCGTGACGCCCAGCCAGCGGCTGGACTCCAGCGGGTCCTTCGCCGCGGACGGCACCCGGCGATGCGAGGCCGCCCATCGCGCCACCCCCAGGCCGGCAGCCGCGAGCGCCGCCGCTCCGGCAACGAGACGTTTCATGGCCTTCGCCCCCTCCACGGCCGACTTCCTCGGGTGCTACCCCCGCTCATGGGCTCTATCCCGCCCGCGGCGGGCATGTGAGGAGGAGTTGGACGCCGGGTGACGGTCTCGGGGCGACGGCCTGCGGGCTATCCGGCTTCGCGGGCCGGCGCGGCGGCGAGGGCGTCCGCGACGGTGGGGAAGATCGGGACGTGGGACGCCAGCCCGGTGATCCACAGCGCGCGGGCCGCGCCCTGCTCCACCGCGACGAGGCCCAGCCAGCCCCCGTCGTCGAGCGCCCGCTTCCAGCAGTTGACCAGCAGCCCCGTCGCTCTGGAATCGAGGAAGTCCAGTTCGAGCAGGTTCACCACGAGGTACGGCCCGAACTGGGCGAATGCCTTGTCGAAGAATTCGGTGGCCGGTTCGTGCGTGGTGAAGTCGAGCGTCCCCCGCACCGTCAGCACTCCGATGCTTCCGCTGCTCTCGGCGGCGAACAAGGTCTCGGCTGTCGAGATGTTGTGAAGGTCAGACATCAGGACACTTCCAAGGAGTTCGGCAGAATGCGCGCGACCAGGATGCAGGTGTCGTCGCCGGTGTTGCTCGGTGCCAGGGCTTCCATGACCGCGGCCACCCGATCCTGCGGTGGCACCTTCGGCACCGTCTCGGCGATCGCCGCGCTGAGGATGTCCAGGCCCTCGAACAGGTCCCGGCCGGGCCGTTCGATGAGACCGTCGGTGAACATGAGGAGCAGGTCGTCCGGCTCCAGCCGCATCTCGGCACAGCTGTAGCTCACGTCCTCGAAGACGCCGAGCAGCACGCCGGGGTGCAGCAGCCGGTGCACCTTGTTCCCCCGGACCAGCAGCATCGGCGGGTGGCCCGCATGGGTCCACCTCAGCGTGCGGTCCTTGGTGCGGTAGCGGGCCACGACCGACGTCGCCAGCACGTCGGGCCGCATCCGCCGGAGCAGCCGGTTCAGCGCCACGAGGATCTGGGCCGGATCGTGGTCGGCGAAGGCCAGCCCGGTGATCGCGTGCCGCAGCTTGGCCATCGCGGAGGCTGCGGCCAGGCCGTGCCCGGCGACGTCGCCCACGGCCAGCAGCGCCTCCCCGTGGTCGATGTGGATGGCCTGGTACCAGTCGCCGCCCAGCGGCGCCGTCTCGGCCGGGAAGTAGCGCACGCCGATCTGCAGACCGGGCACCGAGTCCTGCATCGGCAGGATGATGCTCTGCAGCCGCGCGGTGAGCTGCGACTCCTCCTCCAGCCGCTGGGTGACCTCGGCGAGCTCGACGGCGGTCCTGCGCCAGTCGGTCACGTCCTGAACGACGCCGTGGATCTCGACGGGCCGCCCGCTCGCGTCCCGGCTGACCTCGGCCGTGGCCCTGATGTGCCGGTATTCGCCGTTGACGCGGATGCGGATCTCGAACTCGTGCGGCCCGCCGCTGCTGCTCAGCGTCGTGAGCGCGTGCTCGACGAGCGGGACGTCGTCGGGGTGGGCGATCTCGCGGTAGTGCTCCAGCGCGAACGGCCCCTCGGCCGGGTCGCGCCCGTGGATGACGTAGAGCTGGTCGGACCACTCGGCCTCGCCGGTGATCAGGCTCCAGTGTCCCCATCCGAGGTGGCCCAGGCGTTCGGTGTGGAGCAGCCGGGCCGACAGGCGCTCCTCCCTGTCGTGGCGGACCCAGAAGACGAGAAGGCCGTCGTGCAGCCGGGCGAGGCGGACACCGTAGGTGGACAGGTGAGGCGCACCACCCCCGTCCTCCCGGTGCACGTAGGGATCGACGTCCTCGGGTTCCCCGGTCTCCATGACGCGGAGGTAGGCGTCCCACAGGGGGGAGCCGTCGACGCCCGGATACGCCTCGAGAATGCGCAGGCCGACGAGTTCCTTGCCGGTCCTGTCGTGGACGTCCCTGGCCTCGGGACTGGCCGCGCACACCTCGAAGTCGAGGATCGCACCGGCCTGATCGCGGATGGGTACCAGCCAGACGCCCTGGACCGGGACCGCATCGAGCACGGCCTGCACCAGCCCTGCCATCGCTTCGGGGGACGCTTCGCCCGTGCCCAGAGAGGGGCCGCTCACAGGAGTAAGCCGCAGGATGCGATCACCTCCACTCATTGAATCCGCCGGCCACCTTTCGCAAGGCATCCACAAGAGCGGACTTTCCGGAGGATCGCTCTTGCCTTCCCGATGAGGTTACCCTTCGCTCTTGGGAGTAGGCACTGGATGCCCCTTGGTCTCCCCGCGAGGTTCCCGTCCCGTCCCTGGGCACGCCCCCCTGCCGGCTCTTAGGATCTTTCAGGAACTTTTTACCCTTCTCGGTTCCGGTAGGGGGATTGTCGGGATGGTGCTTCCGCACAACGCTCTGGACCATCGGTACCGGGGCGAGCACCCGCTCCGCACACTGGCCTATCTCTTCCGGGAGCACCGGCCCCGCCTCGTCCTCGCCGTCGTGGCCTTCACGGTCAAGCACAGCCCGACCTGGCTCCTCCCGCTGGTCACCGCGAACGTCATCGACGCGCTCGTCCGGCACGCGCCCGTCACCGATCTGCTGACGTCGATGGCCGTGCTGCTCGTCCTGCTCCTGCTGAACCTTCCCGGCCACCTGCTGTACGTACGGTGCCTGCACGGCGCGATCCGGCAGGTGGGCACCGGGCTGCGGTCGGCGCTGTGCCGCAGGATGCAGCACCTGTCGATCGGCTACCACTCGCGCGTGAGCGCCGGGGTGCTGCAGACCAAGGTCGTCAGGGACGTCGAGAGCGTCGAGCAGATGGTGCAGCAGACGGCCGACAGCGGCCTGTCGGCCGTGACCATGCTCATGGGCGGTCTCGCGGTGATCGCCTTCCGGGTGCCGGCCGCGCTGCCGGTCTTCCTGCTGGTCGTCCCGGCCGCCGCCGTCCTGGTGATGCGGATGCGCAACCGCCTGCGGGCCGACAACGAGAGCTTCCGGCAGGAAGTCGAGCGGCTGTCGGCGCGCGTGACCGAGATGACGCACCTGATCCCCATCACCCGCGCCCACGGCCTGGAACAGGACGCGCTGCACCGCATGGACGGCACGCTCTCCCGCGTCCTGCGCACCGGCCTGCGGCTCGACCTGCTCAACGGCCGGTTCGGCGCGATGGCCTGGATCACGCTGAACGTGCTCGCCGCGGGCTTCCTCGCCGGCTCCGCGCTGGTCTCCTACTACCAGGTGCTGCCGATCACGGCCGGCGACGTGGTCATGCTCAGCACGTTCTTCACCACGCTCACCACCTCGGTCACCACGCTGATGAGCCTGACGCCCGTGATCAGCAAGGGCCTGGAGTCCGTACGCTCAATCGGCGAGGTGCTCCAGGCGCCCGACCTGGAGAACAACGACGGCAAGGCCGAGGTGACGGCGGTCCGCGGCGAGTTCGAGTTCCGGTCGGTGTCGCTCGCCTACGAGGCGGACCGGCCCGCGGTGGACGAGTTCAGCCTCACCGTGTCCCCCGGCGAGACCATCGCCCTGGTCGGGGCCTCGGGGGCGGGCAAGTCGACCGTGCTCAACCTCGTGATCGGCTTCCTGCGCCCCACCTCGGGGCGCATCCTGCTGGACGGCAGGGACATGGAGGAGCTCGACCTGCGGACCTACCGGCGGTTCCTGTCCGTGGTGCCCCAGGAGTCGATCCTGTTCGAGGGGAGCATCCGCGACAACGTCACGTACGGCATGCGGGACGTGCCGGAGGAGACCCTGCGGGCCGCCCTGCGCGACGCGAACGCCCTGGAGTTCATCGACCGGCTGCCGCACGGGCTCGACACGATCGTGGGCGAGCGCGGCGCGCGGCTGTCGGGCGGCCAGAGGCAGCGGCTCGCCATCGCCCGCGCGCTCGTCCGCGACCCGCGGGTGCTGGTCCTGGACGAGGCGACCTCGGCGCTCGACACCGCGTCGGAGGCGCTGATCCGGCAGGCGCTCGCCCGCCTGGTCGCGGGCCGCACGGTCTTCGTCGTCGCCCACCGCCTGTCCACCATCCGTACGGCCGACCGGATCGTCGTGATGCGGGACGGCCGGATCGCCGAGGTGGGCACCCACGACGAGCTGAGCCGCAGGCCGGGCGTCTACTCCGGGCTCCAGGCCGCCCAGCTCGCCTGAGCCGCTCCCCGGCGTCGTAAGGATTCCCGTTGTCGTCAAGAAAGGGTCCGCCCGCGCGGCGCCGGCCGCACGGTCCGTCCGCGTCCGCACACAATGCGCTGGTCAGCCGTGGTCGAGTGGGGAGGACGAGCGATGACCCTCCGCCTACGCTCAAGGGCGCCGGCGGGAGTCGCGCCGACCCTCGTGATCGCCGTGGTCGCCGTGGTCGCCGTGCTCGCCGCGCCCGCTCCCGCGCCCGCGGCGGAGCTGCCGCCATGTCCGCTGGTGATCGGCCACGGCGGCTACCCGAAGAGCGCCGGCGCCAAGGCCAAGGACGTGATCCGCCAGCCCAACGTGCTGCGGGCGGTCGACGACCAGGCTTCGTGGGGCGCCGACGGCGTCGAGGCCGACGTCCAGCTCACGCGGCAGGGCACGAAGGCCGTCATGTGGCACAACAGGACGACGAACGGGCTGACCGGTCCCCGGCAGGAGATCCGCGAGATCGGGTGGGCCGACGGGCCCGGCAACCTGCGCGACCGCCGCGTCGCCCGCGGGCCGTACGCGGGTGAGCGCGTGCCGACGCTGCGGGAGTGGCTCGACCACGTCCGCGCCCGGGGGCTGATCGCGCTGCTGGAGATCAAGAAGTCCGCCGAGCCCGTCCTGGCCGATCCGGAGTACGGCGCCGCCGCATGGCGGGAGATCATCGATCCCGTCGTCGAACGGCAGGACGAGCAGCCGATCCTCGTCTACTCACGCGACGAGTGGATCGAGGCGCAGCTCGCCGACCGGCTGCCCGAGCACCTGCGAGGTTCGGCGGCGAAGTGGACCGACGGCGTCAAGTGGGACGAGCCGCCGCCCCCTTGGCAGCTCAACGTGCCGCGGTGGCAGGCCGTGTTCGACCAGGCTCCCACCAGCGTGATGACCAGCCACACCGCAGACTACCGCGCCTGGCTGGACGGCAGGTGCCGCCGCGAGTCGTTTGCCGATCGACAGCCGTCGTATGAGACGTAACCGCGCCGGTCGGCAGGTCCGGTCCGCTGCTTTCCGCAGGAT
This sequence comes from Microbispora sp. GKU 823, assembly GCF_002027145.1. NCBI lineage: Bacteria > Bacillati > Actinomycetota > Actinomycetes > Streptosporangiales > Streptosporangiaceae > Microbispora > Microbispora sp. GKU 823. Next base: position 91,730 of record NZ_MWJN01000006.1, read on the forward strand.
CCCGTACGGCCGTAAATCAGGTGACGGGCGCGGGCGGGGACGGCACGATGGAACGTCGCCCCCCTTCCTCATGTCCCACGTCCTCCGGAGTTGTTCTCATGCCTGGCCTCCGCCGTGATCTCGGCCTGCTCAGGGACCGGCGGTTCGCCCTGCTGCTGGCGGCCCGGACGATCTCCGTACTCGGCACCGCCTTCGCGCCGGTGGCCCTCGCCTTCGGCGTGCTCGGCCTCCCCGGCGCGACCGCCACGACGCTGTCCGCCGTGCTCACCGCCGAGGCGCTGCCGATGGTGCTGTTCATGCTCGTCGGCGGCGTGATCGCCGACCGGCTGCCGCGCCACCGGGTCATGATGGCGGGGGAGGCGCTCAACGCGGCGGCGTACTTCTCCCTGGCCGCGATGATGCTCACCGGCTGGACGCCGCTGCCCGCCCTCGTGACCGCGAGCGCGGTGAGCGGCATCGCCGCCGCGGTCCTGTTCCCCGCCCTGACCGGGATCATCCCGGACGTGGTGCCCGCCGACCGGCTGCAGACCGCGAACGCGCTGCTGGGACTGGGACAGAACATCTCTCGCGTCACCGGCCTCGTGCTGAGCGGCGCGGCCGTGGTCCTGCTGGGGGGCGGATGGGCGTTGACGGCGAGCGGGGCGATGTTCGCCGTGGCCGCCGTGCTGATCGCGCTGCTGCGCCTCACCCCCGCCGAGCGGGCGGCCGGCGGCGGGCACTCGGTGCTGGCCGAACTGCGGGACGGCTGGCGCGAGTTCGTCTCCCGGCAGTGGCTGTGGGTGGTCGTCGCCCAGTTCTCCGTCCTGGTCATGGCGCTGCAGGCCGCCCACGGCGTGCTCGGGCCGCTGGTGGCCAAGCAGTCGCTGGGCGGGGCGCCCGCCTGGTCGGCCGTCCTCGCGGGCGAGGCCGTCGGCATGATCGTGGGGGTGGTCGTCACGCTGCGCCTGCGGCCCCGGCGGCCCATCCTGCTCGCCACGCTCCTCACGCTGCCCACCGCCGCGCCGTACGTGCTGCTCGGCCTGAGCGCACCGCTGTGGACGGTCGTGGGCGGGGCGTTCGTGATGGGGGTGTGCTTCGACATCTTCGGGGTGCTGTGGCAGACCACCATGCAGCGCGAGATCCCGGCCGAGTCGCTGTCCCGGGTGAGCTCCTACGATGCGCTCGGGTCCCTGATGTTCGGGCCGCTCGGCCTGCTGCTGGCCGGGCCGGTGGCCATCGCGGTGGGACCGCGGCCGGCGCTGGTCGCCTGCGGGGCGGTCATCGTCCTGGTCACGCTGGCCGCGCTGCTGGCCCCCGGCGTACGCGGGCTGCGGGTCGCCGACGAGAAGCCCGCGGGCGTACCGGCCGCGTCCTGAAAGTGCGCATTCTCCAACAAAGACGGTCTGTTCACCGGCGCGGCTTTCGTCCAAGGTGAGGGGGACGGGACGCCGCACACGGAGGTCACCATGGAGGACTACGGCATCACCGGCGCGCGGGTGGATCTGGAGGTCGTCGTCGACATGCCGCCCGAGCGGCTGTGGGACCTCGTCACCGCCGTCCACCGGGTGAGCGAGTGGAGCCCGGAGTGCGAGCACACCGCCCTGCTCGACGGCGGCGAGGGAACGGTCTCGGTGGGTACCCGCTTCGAGGGGCGCAACCGCCGCGAGGGCCGGGTTTGGACGGTGAACTGCCTCGTCACCGAGGTCGAGCGGCCGCGCTCGTTCGCATGGGTGGTGCTCGACCGCGCCGGCGACCCCGAACGCCCCTCGTCGTTCTGGCGCTACGACCTCGAACCCGGCGACCTGCCCGGCCAGACCAGGGTGCGGCACAGCTTCGTGCACGGCCCGGGAAACAGCGGCCTGCGCGAGATGATCGTCAACAACCCGGAGATCGCGCCGATCATCCTCGACGTACGCCTTGAGGAGCTGCGCAAGCACATGACCGAGACGCTCGACGCGATGACGGCCGCGTACGTGTGACCGGGCCCGGAGCGGGGATCGCCCCCGCTCCGGGATCGCGGGACCTACCGGACCGGCTTGGTCGGCCGGGCCTCGGCGATGATCCGTCCGTGCGGATCTCACAGGTCCCGAACACGGCCTGGCAGACGACCAGGTCGAACGCGGCCGTCGGGGAAGGGGAGGTCGGCGCCTGCGTCCGGCCGGTCACCTTCCGCCGTCCGGCCGTCGTCAGCTCATCCTGATACTCGTAGGCGAGTGACGTGCGGGAGTGTCGCTCGTCCCTACCGTGAACCCGAAGCGCGACAAGTGGCGAGACACGGCTGTCCAGATTCCCGAAGGGTTAGGCCGGCTCGATGCCATGGTGTCGTTGATGATCCCCCTTGCCACCCCACGCCTGGACTCGGACCTGATCGCCGAGTCCAGGGCGCGGCCCGAGGCGTTCGCGGCGCTGTTCGACCGCTACGCGGCCATGCTCTACCGCTACGTGTCCCGCCGCCTCGGACCTGAGGTCGCCGAGGACCTGGTGGGAGAGACGTTCCTGGTCGCCTTCCGGCGCCGGGACCGCTACGACCTCACCCGCCCCGACGCCCGTCCCTGGCTGTTCGGCATCGTCAGCAAGCTCGTCTCCCGGCACCACCGCGACGAGGCCGCCCGCTACCGGGCGCTCACGCGCAGCCCGCTGGACGACGTCGCGCAGTCCCCCGCTGAACGCGTCGAGGACGGCGTGAGCGCCAGGGCCGTCCGGCCGCTGCTGGCCGCCGCGCTCGCGCGCCTGTCCAAGGGCGACCGCGATGTCCTGCTGCTCATCGCCTGGGCCGACCTGTCGTACGACGAGGCGGCGCAGGCGCTCGGCATTCCCGTGGGCACCGTCCGCTCACGTCTGAACCGGGCACGCCGCAAGGTGCGCGAGGCGCTCGGCCACACCAACCCGCTGCGCGACGAGGAGTAAGCATGGACGACCTCACGATGCTCCGCGATCTCGGCCGCGGTCTCGAGCACGAGCCCCCGGCCGGTCTCGCGCGCCAGCGGCGGCGCCTGCTGGACGAGGCGGCGGGCGGGCGCCGCCGACGCCTTACGCCATGGAGCGGCGGCCGCCGGGCGGGGTGGATCACCCTGGTGGCGGTCGCCGTGGTCACCGCCGCGCTGGTCGTGGTGCCGACCGTGCTGCTGCGCGGGACCACCGGCGCGCACACCGTGGCGCCGCTTACCGGGGACCGTCCGGCCAAGAAGGGCGAGGCCCTGACCGTGCTGCTCCTCGGCTCCGACCGGCGCCCGACGTCCGCAAACGCCGGCGACCTGGGCGAGCGCAGCGACCTCATGGTCCTCCTTCGGCTGTCCGCCGATCGGAAGCGGGTGACGGCCGTCAGCCTGCCCCGCGACTCCATGGTCCGGATCCCGCAGTGCCGGTCCGCCGACGGCCGGACCGTCGCCGCACATCAGGACATGATCAACCAGGCGTACGCGATCGGCGGCCTGACCTGCGCGTGGAAGACGGTGGAGATCACCACGGGCGTGCGCGTCGACCACGCCGTCGCCATCCGCTACGACGGATTGGAGAAGCTGGTCGACGCGCTCGGCGGCGTCGAGGTCACCCTCCCCCGCGCCGTGGACGACCCCAAGGCGAAGCTGAAGCTGCCCGCCGGCCGGTCCGTCCTCGACGGCAGGACCGCGGTGGCCTACGCACGTCTGCGGTTCGCGTTGGGCGACGGCTCCGACATCGCGCGCATCAAGCGCAACCAGGCCCTCGTCCAGGCGTTGCTGAAGAAGTTCTCCCGAATCGACCGTCCCGCGGACCTGGCCGCCCTCGTCCGCGTGGCCGCGACGTCGGTCACCGCGGACGCGGGGCTGGACCTGGACACCATGCTCGCCCTGGCCCTGGACGTGCGGCGGGCCGGCACCCGGGTCACGTTCGTGACCGTGCCCTGGCAGCCCTCCAGGAAGGACCCGAACCGGATCGAATGGAAGCAACCGGACGCCGCCCGCCTGTTCGAACGACTCGCCGCGACCTGAGTCACGACGCGGGCTCCCACAGGGCGGCGGCGCGGGCCTCGACGAGACCGCCGATGCGGGCCAGCGCCTCGGCGGCGGGCATCGCGTCCAGGGCGCGGCCGTCGCGCAGGCGCAGCGCGACCTCGTCGCCCGCGGCCTCCTTCGCGCCGATCACCGCCTGGTAGGGCGCAAGCCGGGCGGCCCGAACGCGGGCCCCCAGGCTGCCGTGCTCGGGCCCGGAGACCTCCGCCCGCAGGCCCAGCTCGGCGCAGCGCCGTACGAGCGCCTCGGCGGGGGGGCAACTCGGCCTCGGTCACCGGCAGGACCACCACCTGGGTGGGGGGCGAGCCAGGCGGGGAAGGCGCCGCCGTACACCTCGATGAGGTGCGCCACGGCCCGCTCCACGCTGCCGATGATGCTGCGGTGGACCATGACGGGCCGGTGCCTGGCGCCGTCCGGGCCGATGTAGTGCAGGTCGAACTGCTCGGGCTGGTGGAAGTCGACCTGCACGGTGGACAGGGTGGCCTCGCGTCCGGCGCCGTCGGCGATCTGCACGTCGATCTTCGGGCCGTAGAACGCCGCCTCGCCCTCGGCGGCCTCGTACGCCAGGCCGGAGCGGTCGAGGACGTCGGTCAGCATGGCGGTCGCCCGCCGCCACATGTCGGGGGCGGCCACGTACTTCCCACCGGCCCCCGGCAGGGACAGCCGGTAACGGACCGGGCGGATGCCGAGCACGGCGTACGCGCGCCTGATCATCTCCAGGGCCCCGGCCGCCTCGGCGGCGACCTGGTCGAGGGTGCAGAAGATGTGCGCGTCGTTGAGCTGGATCGCCCGCACCCGGGTGAGCCCGCCGAGCACGCCCGACAGCTCGGAGCGGTACATGCCGCCCAGCTCGGCGACGCGCAGCGGCAGCTCGCGGTAGCTGTGCGAGCGGGAGCGGTAGATCAACGCGTGGTGGGGGCACAGGCTCGGCCGCAGCACGACCTGCTCTCCCCCGAGGTCCATCGGCGGGAACATGTCGTCGCTGTAGTGGGACCAGTGCCCGGAGATCTCGTACAGCTCCCGTTTGCCGAGCACGGGGGAGTACACGTGCCGGTATCCCGCCCGCCGTTCGGCGTCGCGGATGTACTCCTCCAGGGTGTGCCGGATGACGGCGCCGTCGGGCAGCCAGTAGGGCAGCCCGGAGCCGATCAGCGGGTCGGTGTCGAACAGGCCGAGCTCGCGGCCCAGCTTGCGGTGGTCGTGCATCGCGGTCTCCTCGCGTTTCGGTTTTCGGCTGCGGCGAGGCGAGTGACCGGACGGCGAAGCCCCGGGGCAACTCGCCCCGGGGCTTCGATGAAAGTACGTGTCAGCGCGCCGGGACGGTCTCCGGCGTCGTCGTCAGGCAGGCGCGCATCATGCCGCGAACGCTAACACAGCCGCTGATCGTCTCCCAACCGGTTTCGCAGGCGGCGTTTGCCACATAGATTGTAATCCTAACTAGGTCGCTTTATCGTCTAAGTCGCCAACACAGGTAAGAAGGACGGCAATCCATGAGCATCTCTGCGAGCTTCTCGACCCCGGGCCTGCTCCTGACCGTCACGCTGACGGCCTATCTGGCCTTCGCCGCTCCCTGGCTGGGCAAGCGCCAGTACGACCGGCTGGCACGACGCCGCGCCCACGACCCCCGGGCGCTGGTGCACGCGTACCGGCTGTGGATCGCCGAGGAGTGGATCTGGCTGGCGGTGACGGCGCTGATCCTGGTCCTGTCGCCGGGGCTCGGCCCGGCGGATCTGGGATTCGCGATGCCGGGCAACCTGGACCAGATCGCCCCGGCGGTCGTCGGCATGACCGGCGCCATCGTGATCGGCACGCTGCTGCTCCGCCGCCTCGCCCGCTCGGGCCGTGCCGTGCCGGGCCAGGCGGCCTTCGCGGAACTGATGCCGCGCACCCCCGCCGAGCGGTGGCACGGCCTCGCCATGGCGGTGACCGCGGGCGTCTGCGAGGAGATCGTCTACCGCGGCCTGCTCATCGCGTTCGGCGTCGGCGTGCTGGGCCTCGGCACCGCCGCGGCCGCCGCCCTGGCTCTGGCGGTCTTCGTCGCGGGCCACCTCTACCAGGGCTGGAAGGGCATGGTCGCGGTGACCCTCCTCGGTTTCTGGCTCACCATCGTGTACCTGTCCACCGGCAGCCTGCTGCTGCCGATTTTGATGCACGTCCTGATCGACGTACGGGGCCTCGTGTGCCTGCCGGCACCCACCGGGAAGACGGTCGGTCAAGCGGTCTAGGTAGTACTCCTACCGTGCGAGGATGAGGCACATGGCGACCGACCGCCGCGCGAGCTGGCTCAAGGGCGTCCTCGACCTGCTGGTGCTGGCCAGCCTGACCGAGGGCGAGAACTACGGCTACGAGATCGCCAAGATGCTCGCCGGCTCCGGGCTCGGGCAGATCCGCGGCGGCACGCTCTATCCCGTGCTCAACCGCCTGGAGGAGGCGGGCCTGGTGTCGGCCGAGTTCCGGGTGACCGAGCGGGGCCCCGGCCGGCGCTACTACCGGCTCACCGAGCAGGGCAGGCGGACGCTGGCCGAGCAGGGCCGCCTGTGGCTGGCGTTCGACGAGTCCGTACGCACGGTGCTGGCCTCGGGAGGACTGAAGTGAGCGGCTACCTCGACGAGCTGGGTACCCTGTTGCGCGCGGGCGGCGTGCCCGCGGCGCAGGTCGAGGCCACCGTCGCCGACCTCGCCGCGTACGTCGCCGAGACCGGCGCCGACCCGGAGGAGGAGTTCGGGCCGGTCGGCGACTTCGCCGGGCAGTTGCTGGCGGCGCGGGCGCCCGAGACCGACGCGACGGACGCCACCGAGTGGCGGTGGACCGCCGACATCTTCACCGACCGCCAGATGCTGGCCCGGCTCGGTGACCAGGGCTGGGAGATCGACCGGGTCGACCACCTCGGCAGGTTCGTCAGCCACCGCGACCCGGAACGGCCGCAGCGGTGGGAGTACCGCAGGGAACTGTCGATCGGCGGTTCCACGCCTGCCGCGCGCCTGGCGCCCGAGGGCTGGGAGCCCTGCGGCACCTGGATGTACTGGCGGTACTTCAAGCGGCCCAGGGCCGCCAGCGTGGGACCGGCCGCGCAGCTCGACTCCCCGCCCCCGGCCCCCGGCCGCAATGTCTTCTTCAGCCGGCGGTTCTACCTCGTGCTGGCCGTGGCCCTGCTCGCCATGGTCATCCCCGGGATCCTGTGGGGGCCGTCGGACAGCGGCGGGCCGGGCTTCTTCGCCGGCATGGCCGTCGGAGGCTGCGTCGCGATCGCCGCCCTTGCGGTGATGTGGCTGTGGACGGCCCGCCGCCGCCAGTAGAGCGGGGGCACTAGCCTGAGCGGCGATGGACCGTATGACGACGGCGCGGGGTGATCTCGACCTCGCCCGCTTCCCCGAGGACCCCCGCGACCCGCTCCGCGCGTGGGACGCGGCCGACGCGTACCTGCTGCGGCACCTCGACGAGCGCGAGGGCGGGCCGGTGGACCTGTCGGGGAGCCTGGTCGTGCTGGGCGACCGGTGGGGCGCCCTGGCCACCGCGCTCGCCGCGCAGCGCCCCGTCCACCGTCCCGTGCAGATCAGCGACTCCTTCCTCGGCCAGCAGGCCACCCGCGCCAACCTGGAGCGCAACGGCCTCGGCGCGGACGCCGTACGGCTGCGCACGACCAGGGACGCGCCGCCGGACCGGATCGACGTGCTGCTGGTGCGGGTGCCCAAGAGCCTCGCCCTCCTGGAGGACCAGTTGCACCGCCTCGCCCCTCACGTGCACGAGGGCACGGTGGTCGTCGGCGCGGGGATGGTCACCGAGATCCACACCTCGACGCTGAAGCTGTTCGAACGCGTCCTCGGGCCGACCAGGACCTCGCTGGCGGTCAGAAAGGCGCGGCTGATCTTCTGCTCGCCCGCCTCCGGCGCGCCGCGTGGGGAGAATCCGTGGCCGCGGAGCTACGCCTTGCCCGCCGACGTCGGGGTCGTCTCCGGCCTGACCGTCGTCAACCACGCCGGCGTCTTCTCTTCCGAGCGTCTCGACGCCGGCACCCGGCTCCTGCTGCGCAGCCTGCCCACGCGTACGGGGGCCGAGCACGTGGTCGACCTCGGCTGCGGCAACGGGGTGATCGGGCTCGCCGCGGCGCTGTCCAACCGCGAGGCCGAGGTGACGTTCATCGACGAGTCCTACCAGGCGCTGGCCTCGGCCGAGGCCACCTTCCGGGCGAACGCCGGGGCGGGCACCGCCGCCCGGTTCGTGGCGGCAGACGGTCTGTCGGGCTTCCCGCCGGGCACGGCGGACCTGGTGCTGAACAACCCGCCGTTCCACACCCACCGGGGCAGGACCGACGCGACCGCCTGGCGCATGTTCAACGGCTCGCGTGCCGCGCTGCGACGGGGCGGCGAGCTGTGGGTGGTGGGCAACCGCCACCTCGGCTACCACGTGAAGCTGCGCCGGCTCTTCGGCAACTGCGAGGTCGTCGCGAGCGATCCGAAGTTCGTCGTGCTGCGGGCCGTGAAGCGCTGACTCAGAACAGGGTCAACGGCTCGTTCGGCATGGGCTCGGGCAGCGGTTCCACGCCGGGCACCTCGGCGCGTACGTCGTCGTGGAACCGGCGGGCGAGCGTCAGCGCGTCGGCGTTGTCGGGGGTGTGCACGAACACCGTGGGCGAGCGGCCCTCGCGCAGCCACCCGGCGACCGCCTCCACCCAGTGCCGCCAGCCCTCGGCCGTACGCTCCGGGTCGTCGCGGCCGATGTAGCGGACGATCGGGCGGTCGGTGAGTGCGGCGGTCCGCAGCGGCACGCGCGGCTTCTTCGACCAGGCGTCCCGTTCGGCGTCGCTGGTCGGCGGGCTGCGGAACAGCACCGTCGTGTCGAACGGCACCCACTCGGCGCCGGCCCCGGCCAGCACCCGCTCCAGGAGCCGCGCGGCCCGGGGGTCGTCGAAGAACGCGCGGTGACGGACCTCGACGGCGTAGCGGTGGTCGCGGGGAAGCCGGCCGAGGAAGGCCGCCAGCGTGCCGACGTCCGCCGGGCGAACGAACCCGGAAGCTGGATCCACAGCGCGTGGGCGCGCGGGCCGAGCGGCTCGATCGCGTCGAGGAAGGCCCGCAGGTCGTCGTCGGCCCCGGTCAGGCGGCGCTCGTGGGTGATCGGCTTGGGCAGCTTGACCACGAATCGGAAGCCGGGGTCCGTCTGCCGCGCCCAGGACTCGACCGTGCTCCGTGAGGGCGTCGCGTAGAAGGTCGTGTTGCCCTCGACCGCGTTGCACCAGGTCGCGTAGGCCCGCAGCCGCTCCCCCGGAGGAAGCGGGTGTGGCAGGAGACGCCCCTGCCACGGCGCGTGCGTCCACATCGCGCACCCCACATGAAGCCGCATGGCCCCGACGTTATCCGGTTCGGATCACTCCCCGGCTCACTGCCCGGCGACGGGCGGCGGCACGTCCGTCACCGACCAGGTCACGCGGTGGCGCAGCACCTCGCCGGGCGCTAGCGAGGTCAGGGGCGACATGGTCTCGGCCTCGACCAGCCGGGCGGTGGGACGCAGGCCCTCCAGCCCCTCAAGCTCCTCCTCCTTGGGGTACTGCATCCAGATGGCGATCTCGGAGCCTTCGTCGGGGTAGGGCGCGCCCGGCCGCACGTCGAACCGCTGCGTCAGCGTCGCCCCGCCGGGGGCCACCACCGCCAGCCATCCGGCCGTGCCGCCGATACCGATCTTGCCGACCACGTCGCCTACCGGCACCCGGCCCGCCGAAGGGGAGACCCGCTCAAGGACCGGCGCGCCGTCGGGGGCGAACAGCGTCACCGGCGCCCGGTGCCGCTCGGTCAGCCCGACCCACACCCCGCACCGGGGATCGTCGTGGTCGCGGAACGACTCGGTCTCGAACTGGGTCACCGTCCAGGCCGCCCACCGCACCGGGTGGCCGGTGACGTTCTCCAGCTCGCTGTCGACCACGAGGACGGGCTCACCGGCCGACATCGTGACCGTACGGGTGACGGCCAGCCCGGTGCGCGGGTCGTCGCCGCTGCGCATCCGTACGCGCAGGTCGTCGCGCTCCAGCACGGTGTAGGCGCCGGCGTCCAGCACCGGGTCGGGCGGCCCCGCCCACTCCTGCGCCGACGACCATCCCTGCGGGGCGGGCCAGGTCTTGTCTCCGCCCCAGTTCGCCCAGGTCGCGAATCCGGTGGGGGCGGGCAGCCGCCGCGCGGCGGGGGTGAGCGCCAGCGACTCGTCGAGCAGATCCGGGTTGCGCCACAGCCACTCCCGGCCCGCGGCGCGCAGCGAGATGATCCGCCCGCCGCGGCCCGGCAGGACGACCGCCTCCCCCCAGGGCGCGGCGAGCCGGACCAGCGGCTCCCGGCTATTCATCGCTCTGCGTGGGGACCAGGCAGACCTTGCCGGTCCGCCCCGAGTCGGCCAGACGATACGCCTCGTCGGCCTTCTCCAGCGGCAGCACGTCGGTCACCAGCCGCTGCGGGCTGGCGCCCCACCGCACCAGGCGGAAGGCTAGCTCCTCCATCGCCTGCAGTGAGGTGACCCAGGAGGCGTACAGGGTGAGCTGGCGGTGCAGCAGCAGGTCGGAGACCTCGGTCTCCAGACGGCCGCCCTCGCCCACGAGGGAGACGCGGCCCCACTCGGCCGCGCCCCGGATCGCGACGCTCCGGCCCGCGGCCGAGCCCGAGCAGTCCATCGTCACCGAACAGCCGCGTCCTCCGGTGGCCTCGTCCACGGCCTCGGCGACCCCGTCGTCGGCGATCAGGACGTCGTCGAACAGGCTGAGGGACCGGGCGTGCGCGGCGCGCTCGGGCGAGCGCTCCACGCCGAGCACCCGGGTCGCGCCGAGACCGCGGGCGATCATGGCGGCGGCCAGCCCGACCGGCCCGAGGCGACCACGAGCAGGTCGTCGCGCCCGCCGACCCCGGTGCGCAGCAGGCCCTCGTACGCCGTGCCGAACCCGCACGCGATCAGGGCGCCGTCCACGTAGGACAGCTCGTCCGGCAGCGGCACGGCCGTGCTCTCCTCGACCAGGATGTACTCGGCGTGCCCGCCGTCGCGCTGCCAGCCGTACGCCGACCTGCGCTCGGGGTCGGAGCAGCTGATCATGTGGCCGCGGCGGCAGTTGGAGCAGCGCCCGCAGCCGGAGATGTGGTAGACGATCACCCGGTCGCCCACCCCGAAACGCCGGCAGCCCGGACCGGTCTCCACGACCTGGCCGCTGGGCTCGTGCCCGGCCACGACCCCCTTGTACGCCGCGCCCTCCTGGCCGACGTGGGTCTTGTGCCCCCGGTAGATGTAGGACAGGTCGCTGCCGCAGATGCCGGACGCGCCCACCCGTACGAGCAACTGGCCGGGGCCGGGCGTGGGCACCTCGACGTCGCGGAGCACGGCGGTGAAGTCGCCGGGCAGGAAGACGCCTTTCATGGTGGTCATGAGCTACGGGCTCCGTTCCGCTGGGAGAGCAACACGTTGATCAGCACGGCGCCGACGATGATGACGCCGCGGACCACGTCCTGGAAGAAGGCGTTGACCCCGAGCAGCACGAGGCCGTTGCCGATGACGGTGATGAAGGCGACGCCCAGCAGGGTGCCGAGCAGGGAACCCTTGCCGCCGGCGAGGGAGGTGCCGCCGATCACCACCGCGGCGATCACGTCGAACTCGAGGCCGACCGACGCGCCGCCGTTCCCCGACCCCAGGCGCGCGGCCAGCAGCAGGCCGCTGACCGCGGCGAGCAGGCCGGTCGTCGCGAACAGGATCACCCGGATCCGGGAGACGTTGATTCCCGCGAGGCGGGCGGCCTCGGCGTTGCCGCCGACGGCGAAGACCGAGCGGCCGTACGCCGTGCGGTTGGCCACGAAGAGGAACACGACGAACAGGACCGCCATGATGATGGCCGGGGTCGGGATGCCGAGGATGCTCCCGGACAGGACATCGAGGAACCCGTTGGCCTCCAGCGGGACCGGCAGTCCGTCCGTCATGTACTGCGCCAGCCCGCGCAGGGCGCTCCACAGGCCCAGCGTGGCCACGAACGACGGGATGCCCCAGCGGGCGCGCAGGAAGCCGGCCCCGGCTCCGAGCAGCAGGCCCACCGCGAGGCAGACCAGTACGGCGAGGGCGAACGGGATGTGCCACTCCCCGGTGGCCTTGGCCAGCAGCACCGAGGAGAACGCCACGGCCGGGCCGATGCTGATGTCGATCTCACCGGCCACGATGACGAGGGTCATCGCCCACGCCACGACGCCGATCGTCGCCGCGTCGCGCAGGATGGCCAGCTGGTTCGTCACGGTCAGGAACCCCGGCGCCGTGGCGGCGAGCACCACGAACAGCACCACGATGGCCCCGATGAGCCCGATCTCGTTCAGCCGTTGCGTGTTGCGTCCCAGCCGCCCGCCCCGGGCAGCCGCCTTGGCCACGGGCGGGCCCGTGGGCGTGGTCGTGCTCATGTTCTCCCTCACTCCTCGGCAATCGCTAGGGCCATGACCCGGTTGAGCTCGATCTCGTCGCCACTCAGCTCGGCCACGGCACGCCCGCCGCGCAGGACGACGATCCGATCGCAGACGTCGGCCAGCTCCTCCACCTCGCTGGACACGAAGACCACCGCGCGCCCGTCGTCGGCCAGCAGTCGCATCTGGTCGTAGATCTGGCGTTTGGCCTCCACATCCACGCCGCGGGTGGGCTCGTCGAGCAGCAGCACGTCGCTTCCCGCGTGCAGCCACCGGGCGAGCACGGCCTTCTGCTGGTTGCCGCCGCTGAGCGTGCCGATCGGCGTGCCCGGGCGGGCCGTCTTGATCGCCAGGCGGTCGATGAGCGCCCGGGCGGCCTGCCGTATCGCCCGGCGGTCCAGCACTCCCGACCTGCTCACCCTGCGCAGGTCGCTGATGACGATGTTCTCGTCGACGCCCATCAGCGGCACGATCCCCTCGCGCCGCCGGTTCTCCGGCGTCATGCCGAGGCCCCTGCGGAGCATCGCGGCGAACGCGCCGGGCCGTACGGCCTCGCCGCGCAGGCGGATCTCACCGGAGGCCGGGCGGTCGAGCCCCACCAGGGCGCGCAGCGTCTCGGTGCGGCCCGAGCCGAGCACCCCGGCGATGCCCAGGATCTCGCCGGGCCGCACGTCGATGTCGAGGCCGTTCAGCCGGTCGCTGACCAGGCCGCGCGCCGACAGCACCGGCGGCTCCTCGCTCGGGCGGCGGTCCCGGGCCGCCACGGTCTCGGGCGCCGTGCCGAGCATCATCGCGACGATCTCGTGGGTGGAAGCCGTGCGCACCGGCAGCGTCTCCACGATCCTGCCGTCACGGACGACCGTGGCCGTGTCGGCCACCTGCCGGATCTCGTCCATGCGGTGGCTCACGTAGATGACCGCCACGCCCTGCTCCGCGACGGTCCGTACGACGTCGATCACCTGCCGGACCTCGGCGGCGGCCAGGGAACTGGTCGGCTCGTCGAGGATGAGCAGGGTGGGCCGCTGGCTGACGGCGCGGGCGATCTCCACGAGCTGCTGCCCGGCGGAGCCCAGCGAGCCGACCGGGCTGTCGACGTCGATGTCCACGCCGATGCGCGCCATCGCCTCCTTCGCGTCGGCGCGCATCCTGCGCAGGTCCAGCGCGCCGCGGGAGCGCGGCCAGGCCCCCAGGAACAGGTTCTCCGCGACCGTCATCTCCGGCACCAGGCTCAGCTCCTGGTAGACGGTCGCGACCCCCAGGGCGGCGACGTCCCGCGTGCCGAGGCCCGCCAGTGGCTTGCCGCGTACGAGCGCCTCACCGGAGTCGAGGTGCTCGGCGCCGGACAGCACCTTGATCAGGGTGGACTTGCCGGCGCCGTTCTTGCCCAGCAGCGCGCGGACCTCGCCGCGCCGCACCGCGAAGTCGACGTCGCTGAGAGCGGTGACGCCGGGGTAGCGCTTGGTGCCCGCACGCACCTCCGCGACGACGTCGGTGTTCGACATGGGAGCCTTCCTGGGAGCCTTCGGTGGGGACGAGTGACCTGGACGGTTTACGGAATCCCGTCTGCGTGCTCGGTCAGCCACTTCTCGTTCGTCGCCTTGTCGTCGGCGGTGTAGAGGATCGGGTCCACCGGGATGACGAACGAGTCGTTCTTGGCGCCGCTCGACGCCTTGCGGGCGGCCTCGTACGCGAGCTTGCCCACGGTCTGCGCGGGCACGTCGATCTCCGCCTTGAGGATGCTGCCGTCCACCAGAGCCTTGGCGATGTCGACGGTCATGTCGCTGCCGAAGACGACGGTCTTGCCGACGCGGGAGCGCGTGGTGACGGCCTTGATGCCGGCCAGGGTGCCGCCGCCCGCCACGGCGTAGAACGCGTCGAGCTCGGGGTTCGCGGTGATGATGTTCTCCGCGACCGGGGTGGCCTTGTCGACGACCGCGCCCTCCTGGTCGGCGACGTACTGGGCGCCCGGCACCGACTCGGCCAGGCCGTCCTTGAAGCCGCGCTTGCGCTCCTTGCAGACCTCCACGAAGTCGCAGTTCAGAATCGCGATCTTCGGCTTGTCGATCTTCTGGGAGGTGAAGTACTTGCCGGCCTGCTGACCCAGCTTCTTGCCGAAGACGTACGGGTCGGACAGGACGTAGCCCCAGACGTACTTCTTGGCGTCCGCGTCGTTGATGCAGGTGTTGTAGCAGACGACCGGGATGCCGGCCTTGCTCGCCGCCGCGATCGCCGGGGTGGACGCCGTGGCGGAGACGGCCGAGGTGATGATCGCGTCCACGTTGGAGGCGACCAGGGTCGACATGAACGAGGACTCCTTGGCCGCGTCGCCCTGCGCGTTGTTGCCCAGCAGCTTGAGCTGCGAGTCCTGAGCGGCGGCGGTCTCGATGCCCTTCTTCACGCCGGCGTAGAAGCCCTGCGAGTCCAGGTAGATCACGCCGACGCGCAGCTGTTCCTTCGTGCCCGAGGCGCCGCCGGACCCGGCGGACTGACCGCAGGCGGCGAGCACGGCGCCGACGGCCAGCAGGGCGATGCAGCGCATCGCCGTGAGTCGAACTGATGCCACGAATGGCCTCCCATGAGTCTGTCTTCGGTTGGCGACGCCACCGGGTAGGGCGCGCTGCGCCACGTCCAGATGATGAGGCGGGCGTAACGTGCCTGTCAATAAATTGTCATAAAAAAACACTTATCGTAGAGTGGCGGCGTGAACCTCCCCGGACCTTCCACGGAGGCCGGATGCTGCGCGGTCGTGACCGGCGCCGCCTCCGGCATCGGCGCGGCTACCGCCAGGCGCCTCGGCGCGACGGGCATGCCCGTCCTGCTGTGCGACATCTCCCCGGCCGGGGAGGACGTCGCCGCGGCTGTCGTCGAGGCGGGCGGCACGGCAAGATTCGTGCGCATGGACGTCAGCGACGAGAGCGCGTGGGGGGAACTCCGCCGCGTCGCCCACCGGGAGTACGGCCCGGTGCGGCACCTCGTCAGCAACGCCTACGTCGTGGACGTGAGACCCGTGCACGACCTGGGCGCAACATCGTGGAACCGGCAGCTCGAAGTGAACCTCACCGCCTCCTACCTGGCCTTTCGCACGCTACACGAGGATTTGAAGGCGACGTCGGGGGCGGTCGTCCTCGTCTCGTCGGTGCACGCCCTCGTCGGCCTCCCCCGGCCACCCGGCGTACGCGGCGACGAAGGCGGCGCTGGTGGGCCTCGGCCGCCAGCTCGCGGTGGACTACGGCCCCGAGGTACGCGTCAACACCGTGCTGCCCGGGCCGATCATGTCCCCCGCTTGGGACCGCGTGGCGGAGGAGGACCGGCGCCTGAGCGTGGAGGCCACGATCGCCAAGCGGTTCGGCGACCCGGCCGAGGTCGCCGCGGCGATCGCCTTCCTGCTGTCGGACGAGGCGTCCTACATCACCGCCACCACCCTCGTCGTCGACGGCGGCTGGAGCGCGACGAAGAACTCCTCCTGAGAGGGATGACCGCAGAGCATGAGCACCTACAAAGGGCGTGGCATCCACGGCCAGGTCGTCGAGACCATCGGCCGCCGCCTCGTCACCGGGCAGTTCGCCGAGAACGGGCGCATCGACCTGGTCGAGCTGGAGGCCGAGCTGCAGGTGTCCCGCACCGTGGTGCGCGAAGCGCTGAAGGTGCTGGCCGGCAAGGGCCTGGTCGACTCGCGGCAGAAGCGAGGAACGGTGGTACGCCCCCGCAGCGAGTGGAACCTGCTCGATCCCGACGTGATCAGCTGGGAGTTCGAGAACCGGGGCAGCGAGATGCTCGGGCAGCTCGCCGAGGTGCGGCAGATGTTCGAACCGGCCGCCGCCGCGCTGGCCGCCGGTCGGCGCACCGACGCCGACCTCGCCGAACTCGAGGCGGCCCTGGAGGACATGACCGCGGCCAGGACCCCGGCCGAGGCAGCCTCCGCCGACCTGCGTTTCCACCGCGCCGTCCTGGCCGCGACCGGCAACGAGCTCCTGGTCCGCATGGAGGTCGTCATCGAGTCCGTGCTCGCGGAACGGGACCGCATCGTCCACGACGTCGTCACCGCCGACGACCCGGTGCCGAGCCACCGTGCTCTGCTCGACGCCATCCGGGCGGGGGACGGCGAAGCCGCCAGAAGCCGCGCGCTCGCGCTCCTCGACAAGTCCATGGCCGACGTCGACCGCGCGGCCCGCCTCCAGGGAGACCGGTGAAGATCACCCGCATCGAAACGTTCCTGGTCCCGCCCCGGTGGCTGTTCTGCCGGGTCGAGACCGACGAGGGACACGTCGGCTGGGGCGAGCCGGTCGTCGAGGGACGGGCCCACTCGGTCAGGGCGGCGGTCGGCGAGATCGCCGAACTGCTCGTCGGCGCCGACCCGCTGCGCATCGAGGACCACTGGCAGGTCATGACCAAGGGCGGCTTCTACCGCGGCGGGCCGGTGCTCGCCAGCGCCGTCGCCGGCCTCGACCAGGCCCTGTGGGACATCGCCGGCAAGGCGCGCGGCATCCCCGTCCACGAACTGCTCGGCGGTCCCGTACGCGAACACGTCCGGGCGTACGCCTGGATCGGCGGCGACGAGCCCGGCGAGATCAAGGAGGAGGCCCGGCGCCAGGTGGAGGCGGGCTTCTCCGCGGTGAAGATGAACGCCAGCGGCCGCATGTCCCCCATCGCGGGCCCGGGCGAGATCGACGAGGTCATCGGCCGCGTCGCGGCGGCCCGCGAGGTGCTCGGCCCTGGCCGGGACGTCGCGGTCGACTTCCACGGCCGGGTGTCCTACCCGAACGCCCGGCGGCTGCTGCCGCTGCTCGAACCGCTCACGCCCCTGTTCGTCGAGGAACCGGTCGTGCCGGAGTCCATGTCCCAGGTGCGCAGCCTCGTGGAGGCGTCCAACGTCCCCATCGCGATGGGCGAGCGGCTCTACTCCCGCTGGGACTTCCTGCCGGCCTTCCAGGCGGGCGTCGCCGTGGCACAGCCGGACCTGTCCCACGCCGGCGGCATCTCGGAGGTCCGCCGCATCGCCGCCCAGGCCGAGGTGTTCGGCGCCCTGCTCGCTCCGCACTGCCCGCTGGGACCGATCTCCCTGGCCTCCAGCCTCCAGGTGGCGTTCGCGACCCCCAACTTCCTCATCCAGGAACAGAGCATCGGCATCCACTACAACGACGGCAACGAACTGCTGGACTACCTGGTCGATCCGTCCGTCTTCGCCTTCACCGACGGCCGGCTCTCCCGGCCGACCGGGCCCGGGCTGGGCATCGAGGTCGACGAGGCCGCGGTGCGCCAGGCCGACAAGCAGGGCCATACCTGGCGCTCTCCGATCTGGCGCTACCCCGACCGCTCCTTCGCAGAATGGTGACCGGCGTGCAACCACACGATCTGCTCGACCTCCTCAGGACCAGGCGCCTGCTGGCCATCGTCCGCGGCGACGACCCGGCGGCGGCGCTGCGCAGTATCGACGTCCTCGCCGAAGAGGGCGTGACCCTGATGGAGGTCTCTCTCAGCGGCGCCGACGCGCTGTCGGTCATCCGGAAGGCGGCCTCCACTCTGGGCGCGGGCGTGCATCTCGGCGCCGGTACGGTGCTGACCGCGCGGGACGCCGTCGCGGCCCGGGACGCTGGCGCGACGTTCGCCGTCACCCCCGGTCTGGGCGAGGGAGTGGACGAGGCCCTGCGCCTCGGGCTGCCCGTGCTCGCCGGGGCGATGACCCCCACCGAGGTCATCGCCGCGACCGCGCGGGGGGCCGCCGCCGTCAAGCTCTTCCCCGCCTCCTCCGGAGGGGTTTCCTACCTGCGCGCGCTGCGCGACCCGTTCCCTGCCGTGCCGTTCGTGCCGGTCGGCGGCGTCGGCCTCGACAGTGTCCACGACTATCTGGAGGCCGGGGCCGTCGCGGTCGGCCTCGGCTCTCCACTGCTCGGCGACGCCCCGCGCGGCGGCGACCTGGACGACCTGCGCCGCCGGGTCAGGACGGCGCTCGACCTGGTGGACGCTTCATGAGGGCGGACGTCCTGACGATCGGCGAGGCGATGGTGACGGTCCGCTGCGCCGGACCGCTGCGCCTCGGCGGCGACTCGCAGGTGTCCACCGCCGGTGCGGAGGCCAACGTCGCCATCGCCCTGTCCCGCCTCGGGCACACCGCCCGCTGGACCGGCGCCCTCGGGGACGACGAGCCCGGCGAGCTGGTCCTGCGCACGCTGCGAGCCGAGGGCGTCCTGACCGACCACGTCGTGCGGCGTACGGAGGCCCCGACCGGCCTGCTGCTGCGGGACGTGGCCGCCGGGGGCCGGGCCCGGGTGCACTACTACCGCAGGGACTCGGCCGCCTCGACGCTGTCGTGGGACGAAGTGCGTCCCGCCGTCGAGGCGGGTCAGACGGGCCTGCATCTCACGGGCATCACGCCGGCGTTGGGGCCCGCGCCGCTGGAGGCCGTCGCCGCCGCCGCCGAACACGCCCGCGAGGCCGGCGCCTGGGTGAGCCTCGACGTCAACCACCGCTCCCTGCTCTGGTCACGGGAGGCGGCCGTGCGGGCGCTGCGCCCGCTGCTGCCGTACGTCACGGTGTTGATCGCGTCCGACGACGAGCTGGATCTGGTGGCGGACGGCGGCGGCGAACGCGACCGCGTTGCGGCCCTGCTGGACGCCGGTGTCGAGGAGGTCGTCGTCAAGCGCGGCGCGGCGGGCGCGAGCTACCACGACGCGCGGACCTCGTTCGACGTCCCCGCTCGCCGGGTGCCCGTGGTGGACGTCGTCGGCGCGGGCGACGCGTTCACGGCCGGATATCTGTCCGGGCGGCTCGACGGGCTCGACGCGTACGGACGGCTCGAACGGGCGACCCTGCTGGGCGCCGCCAGCGTGGCCTGCGCCGGGGACTGGGAGGGGCTGCCCACCCGGGCCGAGCTGCCCGCGCTGGCCCTGCCGGACGGGGAGACGCTGCGATGACATCGCCGGAGATGCTGGTCGACGCCGGTCTCGAGCTCGGCGAGGGCGCCCGCTGGCTCGGGGACCGGTGGGTCGTCGTGGACATCCTCGACGGCGCGTTGTACGAGGTCTCAGAAGGACCCGGCGCGGCGCTGACGCCGCTGCTGCGTACGGGCGGTGAACCGCTGGGCGCGGTCGCCCCGCTCCGGGACCGCCCCGGGCACTGGCTCGCGGCCGTCGGCGAGGGCGTCGCCGTCCTCGGCCCGGACGGCACGGCCCACTGGCTGGCCCGTCCCGAGGCGGGCAAGAGCGTGCGCTGCCGCATGAACGACGGGGTGGTCGATCCCACCGGCCGGTTCTGGGCCGGCAGCATGGCCTACGACGGCACGCCGGGCGCGGGCAGCCTCTATCGGGTCGATCCCGACGGGACCGTGGTCACCGCCCTGACCGGAGTGACCGTCGCCAACGGGCCCGCGTTCTCCCCGGACGGCACGCGGCTCTATCTGGCCGACAGCGCACGCGGCGTCGTCAGCGCCTATCCCCTGGACCCGCGCACCGGAGCGCTCGGCGCCCCGGAACCGCTCATCCGCCTGGACAGCGGAAGCCCGGACGGCATGACGGTGGACGACGATGGCTTCCTCTGGATGGCGGTCTGGGGCGAGTCGCGCGTCCTGCGCGTCAGCCCGTACGGCGAGGTGGACCGGGTGGTGCACCTGCCGTGCCGGCAGCCGTCGTCCGTGGCGATCGGCGGCGAGGACGGGACACGGCTGCTGGTGACCTCCGCGCGGTACGGCCTCACCGACCGGCCCCGGCCGACGGAGCGCTGTGGACGTGCGACGCGGGGGTGACCGCTCCACCGGCCCGCGCCGCCGTCCTGTCCCGCTACCCGGAGTAGACCTCCAGCTCGCCGATCTGGGCGGCGGGCCAGCCGGTGTTGCCGGTCACGGTGATCCGCACATACCGGGCCGAGGTCGACGGCACCGTGATCGTCACCGTGTTGCCGGACGCCGGGTCGAACGTGTAACCGCCCGGCCCGGCCAGCGTGGTGAACGACGACCCGTTCGTGCTCGACTGCACCGACAACGTCTGCGTACGCCTCTCCCAGGCCGTGGCGGGCGGCAGCTTCAGCACCACCCGCCCGACCGTGGCGGCGGCACCCAGGTCGACCTGCACCCACTGCGGGAACGCGTTGTTCGGACTCTCCCAATAGCTGTTCGCGTCGCCGTCCACCGCGTTGCCGGAGGCGTAGTTCTGCGTGTGCCCGCTCTCCGACGTCGCCTTCCCCCGCGCGAGATTCGTGTTCCGGTCCGCGTCGGTCGTCACGGACACGCTGTTCGAGGCGGGTGAGACGTTGCCCGCCGCGTCCCGCGCCGCGACCGTGAACGTGTACGCGGTCGCCGGGCTGAGCCCGGTCACCGTGTGCGTGGTGCCCTGCACGGTGGCCACGGCCGTGCTCCCCCGGCGCACCTCGTAGCCGGTCACTCCGGTGTCGTCGCTCGCGGCCGACCACGACAGCGAGACGCTGGTGGCGGTCTTCGCGGTCACGGTCAGGTTGCCCGGCGCGGTGGGGGCCTTCGTGTCACCGTCCCCGGCCGTGCCGTACACCTCCAGCTCGCCGATCTGGGCGGCGGGCCAACCGGTGTTGCCGGTCACGGTGATCCGCACATACCGGGCCGAGGTGGCCGGCACGGTGATCGTCACCGTGTTGCCGGACGCCGGGTCGAACGTGTAACCGCCGGGCCCGGCCAGCGTGCTGAACGACGACCCGTTCGTGCTCGCCTGCACCGACAACGTCTGCGTACGCCTCTCCCAGGCCGCGGACGGCGGCAGCTTCAGCACCACCCGCCCGACCGTCGCGGCGGTTCCCAGGTCGACCTGCACCCACTGCGGGAACGCGTTGTTCGGGCTCTCCCAATAGCTGTTCGCGTCGCCGTCCACCGCGTTGCCGGAGGCGAAGTTCTGCGTGTGCCCGCTCTCCGACGTCGCCTTCCCCCGCGCCAGGTTGGTGTCGCCGCCACCGCCGACGACGGGCGGCGTCGGGCGTACGGACGTGAGCGCGATCCGGCCCTTGAGCATCCGGCCGCCGTCGCCGGTGAGCCGCAGGTAGTAGTCCGACGAGCAGACCGTGCCGTCCTCGTCCAGCCCGAGGAGACCGGAGCCGACCGGGATCATCGAGGCGTTCTCCGCGGTCTTGGCGATCTGGTTGCCCTCGTTGAACTCGTCGAACATCGAGATGTAGATGCCCTGGGCGCCGACGCGGACCATGTTGTAGAACTGCCGCCACATGAAGTCGCCGTGCGCCCGCTGCCGCGACTTCACGTCTCCCGGAAGCACGCACGGCTGGTAGTCGATGCCGTGGGCGTCGCAGTACGCCTGGTCGGGGACGTTGAGATTGGCGTAGAACCGGTCGGAGTCGGCCGCGTTGCCGATACGGCCGACCATCCACGGCGAGAGCATGTTCAGGGCGTTGAAGACGTCGATGAACCCCGGCCGGCAGTCCTCCACACCCGTACGCCAGTAGGTGGGCACTCCGCCCATCACGTAACAGCCCTGGGCCTTGAACCAGTTGACCACGTCGAGGCAGGCCGCCGGGTCGGACGGGTGCTTGTCCTCGTTGAACCCGAAGCCCCAGATGCCCACGACCGGCTTGCCGTTCTGGCGCGCGTACGCCGAGGAGGCCGTCAGGGCCGACATCTTGGTCGTCCAGTCGGTCTTTATTTCTGGGTGGAAGTTCGTCCAGCCGGACACGTCGTACATGACGTAGAACTTGCGTCCGTACGTCTCGGCGGCACTGCGCACCTTGGCGGCCATCGCGTCGCGCGTGGCGCCCTCGCCGCCGTTCGGGTTGAAGCGCTGCAGGGCGGCCGTGTCGATCTCGTTGTCCCGCATCCAGCGGAAGTGGGTGTCCACCGTCTGCTGGTCGTAGGAGGAGAACAGCGTGGCGGGCTGCCCGTTGCCGAGGTTGCCGTACGCGGTCGGGTAGGCGTGGGTGAACTCCCGCATGTCGGGCCAGGCCACGATGGCGGTGTTGCCGGGGGAGGGCGCCTGGGACCAGTTCTGGCTCCAGTGCCACCAGCCGTTGATCGGGGCTCCGTCGCCGGGGCAGGCGAACCAGCCCTGGTAGCCGACAGTGATCTTGCCCACCACGTCGCCCGGGCCGCTCGCCGCGCTCGCGGCGGCGGTCAGCGCGGACACCAGCTGACTGGACGACACCGCGGCCAACGCGGATCCGGAGACGACGGACGTGATGAACGTACGGCGTGAGAACGGCACGTGCACTCCTCATGCTGGGCTCATGCTGGGCAGCGTTCGCTGACCGCGCCGTCCTTCCGGAGAGCTCCGGGGACGCCAGGAGGCACGGAGCGGCCCGGGCCGTTTCCGCCCGGCGGACCGCTTGCCGTAATGGTTACCGCGTCCGACTTCTTCGTGCAATAGGCCAAAATCTTGCGGCGGTTTGCGCTGTAACTCGCAGGCGTCTTGCGTACGGATGCGCTCGCCCCCAGCCCTGCAGCTCAGCGGCCGACGGGGACGAGCTTGTGCCGGCGGATCCGGCGCTGCCCCTCGGCCTTCACCCGAGCCTGCCGGGCGGCCGTCTGCGTCCCGTGAACTCGTCTCCCGACTCGTGTGAAAGACGGGCGACACTACTTCGCGCGGGCGCTCGCCTCGCTCAAGGCCCGCGACCGCGCGACAGCCGCACCACGTTCACCCCGAGCAGCTCCGGCACAAGCTGGCCGAACGCGGTAACTCTGGTCCGTGACCCGTCCGCGGATCACCGACGTACTCCCGGCCTGGTCCAGGTCCGTGAAGCGGAGAGGCTGCGTCTGAGCTGCGCTCACCGGACGACGGGCACCGTCCTGCCGGCCGCCCACTGCGGCGGAACTCGTCACCGTCATCCGGACCTGTGTCATCTCACGAGCCGGAACATCGCGGCCAGTTCCGCGGCCAGTTCCGCGACGCTTCGGCAGCCGTCGACGGGCACGACCGGCAGCCCGAGTTCGCGGGCCTGGCGTCGCACCTCCTCGTCCCAGAGCCGGTCACGGGCCAGTCGCTTGGCCAGGGCGACGGCGTGGTCACCGTTTCCCCAGTTGGCACGCGCTCGCGCGGGATCGGCGAACCGGGCGCCCAGCGCACGGGCCCGGAACTCGGGCGCCGGCAGGAGGAAGACGGCATGTTCCGGCCGCGTGACCAGCGGCGCGACCTCCCTCGGCAGCGTACGGAAGTCGTCGACGAGGACGGGGCGGTCAGCGGGCAGGGCGAGCAGGTCGTCGAGGACGAAGCCGAAAGTCTCGCCGTGCAGGCTGGGCATGGCGTGGAAGATCTCCTCGGCGGTGCGGCTCGCCCATCTGTCCTCAGGGGGCGTTCGCAGCAACGCCCACAGGTAGGGCTGTCGCCGCGAATCACACCTGTGGACGTAGCCGAGTTCGGCTCGGTCGCCGTCGTAGACGAGCACGTCGTACCGTTCGGCCAGGGCCCGGGTGACGGTGCTCTTGCCGGCCCCGGCGCCGCCGGCTATCCAGCGGACATGCGCGAGCCTGCGGCGGAGATCTGCGGTGGAAGGCCGGCTTGTCATGCCCGGCAGTGTCACAAACGCGAGCGGAGCCGGTCCAGGGCCACCGTGGCCTTCAGCAGGTGTGCCGGTAGTCCACCGTGGGGAAGTGGGCGGCCCACTCCGCGCGGGTGAGGTCGCGGCCGATCTCCGCGCAGAGCTTCCCCACGAGCGGGCCGGGCCGCAGCTCCCAGCGGACGATCCTGCCGTCCTCACCGCCCGAGATCAGGTCTCCGTCCGCGGTGAAGGCCAGGCCCCTGATCGGAGCGGTGTGCCCGGTCAGCGTGGCCGCCGGCCGCCTGGTCGCCAGGTCCCAGACCATGATCGTGCGGTCGTCCCCCGCGGACGCGAGCGAACGGCCGTCCCGGCTGAAGGCGAGGGCCTGGACGGGGGCGGTGTGGCCGGTCAGCGTGGCGTACGACGCCCCGGTCCTGGTGTCCCAGAGCTTCACGGTGCGGTCGGCGCCCGCCGTGGCGATCGACCCGCCGTCCGGGCTGAAGGCGACGTCGAGCACCGAGCCCTGCCCGGTCCTGAGGGCGCGCACCTCCCGGTCCCGGGCGAGATCCCGGACGACCAGGTCGCCGGCGGGTCCTGTGGTGGCGAGCAGCGGCTCGCGGGGGCTGAACGCCAGCGCCGAGACGAGATATCCACCCGGGATCGGCACCTCGACCGGCTTGCCCGGATCGCGGACGTCCCAGCGGAACCGGCCGAGCGCGGTGGCGACGAGGAAGCGTCCGCGCGGGTCGAAACCGACGTCGGTGGACGCGCCGAGCCCCCGGTACGCGGCCGTGCCGAGCCTCCGTCCGCTGCCGACGTCCCAGAGGGTGAGCGTGTGGCTGCGGGTGACGGTCGCGAGCAGGCGGCCGTCCGGGCTGAAGGCGACGGCCCGGACGTGATCGGGGTGGTCGCCCAACGTGGCGATCGGGTTTCCGCGCACGTCCCACAGCCGGACGGTCCTGTCGCTGCTCGCCGAGGCCACGAGCCGGCCGTCCGGGCTGATCTCGATGTCGTTCACGGCCTGGTTGTGTCCGCTGAACGGAGGAACGGCGTGCTCCCTGACCACGATGGTCCGGCCCAGCCCGGCCGAGGCGAGCATCGAGCCGTCGGCGCTCAGGGCGAGGGACAGCGTCTCGGTGCGGCTTCTGTCCTGGTAGGTCTCGACGGGCTGCCGTCGTGCCACGTCCCAGATCGTGATCAGGCCGTCCTCGTCGGCGACGGCGATCCGGCCGGCGACCGGAGCGGACATGTCCCAGGTGTACGGCGACCGCTTGGGCAGCCCCGGCAGGCGCGTCACGTGGTCGTGAGCGATCCGCCAGAACCGCACGCCGTAGTGCGACGATCCCGTGGCGAGGATTCCGCCGGCGGGGTCGAAGCCCAGCCTGTGGACGTTCACGGCGTCGAGCGCCGCGACCTTCGCCCCTGAGGCGGCGTCCCACACGAGGGGTTTCTCGGTTCCGCCCGTGGTCGACACCAGGAACGCATGGTCGGGGCTGAAGGCGAGGGCCACGACCTCCTCCCGGTGTCCCTTCAGGGTGCGCATGCTCCCGTCGCGCAGGTCCCACAGCTCGACCGCGCCCTTGCCCACCCCGACGGCGATCCGCGTCCCGTCGGGGCTCAGCGCCATCGCATCGGTGAGCCGCTCCCGCTGCCGCTGGAACACGGGCCTGCGGGAGGCCAGGTCCCACACGACGACCACGCCACTGCTCGATTCGAGCGCGGCGTCCCTGACCACGGAGGCGAGCAGCCTGCCGTCGCGGCTGAACGCCGCCGCCCTGGCGTGGATCTCCCCCGGTCCCGTCCGGGGCAGCGGCCCGGGGAAGGCGGCGACGCGGGTGCGGGTGCGCAGGTCCCAGAGGCCGACGGCTCCGTCGGTGCCGGCCGCGGCCAGCCGCGACCCGTCCGGGCTGAAGGCCAGCCCGAAGACGGCGGGCCCTTCCACGTTGAGCTCGGTCCGGCGGCGCGCGGCGGCCGACACGCTCAGCAGGGCGCCCCTCGTCTCGGCCTCCGGGTCGAGCCGGTACGCCGCGATCGCCAGCAGGCCGGCGAGGTCGGGATCGGTGGCGAGGAGCGACCGGGCCTGCAGCGACTGCTGCCGCGACAGGGCGACCACCTGCTGGTGGCCGGCCTCCCTGCCCTGCCGTACGGCGACGCCGCCGCCGAGCAGGGCGAGCAGGAAGAGCGCGGCCATCCCGGCCAGCAGGCGTTGCAGCAGCCGGGTGCGGCGCCGCGCCGCGGTGCGCTCGCCGTCCTCCAGCGCGCGGCTGGCCCGCAGGAAGGCGCTTTCGATGTCGTTGAGCTCCTGCGGGTGGTCCTCCGCCCAGCTTCCGGCCACGAGAAGCTGGGCGCCCCGATACAGGGCCCCCGGGTCGCGGTCCAGCTCCCGCCACGTCTGCGCGGCGTCGGTGAGCCGCCGGTGGACGAGCAGGTTCTCCCGGTCGTCGGTGAGCCAGCGGTGGAGCCGCGGCCAGGCCCTGATCAGCGCCTCGTGCGCGACGTCGACCGTCTCCTCCGCGAGGACGACGAGCCGCGCGGCGGCGAGCCGGTCGAGCACGCGGGCGGTGACGCCGGGGTCGGCCACGCCGACGAGTTCCGTACGGGAGATGGGACGCCTGGTGTCCTCCGTGCCGTCTCCCAGCGCGGTCAGCCGCAGGAAGATCCTGCGGGCGGCCTGCCGTTCGGCCGGGGCGAACTCGCCGAAGACCCGTTCCGCGCTCTGTGCGATGGCCCCGCGTACGCCGCCGGCCGCCTGGTAGGCCGCCAGCGTGAGCCTCGGGCCGGTGGCGTTCCGCCAGGTTTCCAGCAGCGCGTGCGAGACCAGCGGCAGGCTGCCCGGCTCCTCGGCGGCGTCGGCCAGCACCGTGGCCAGCATGTCGGGTTCCACGGTGAGCCCCGCCCGGGCGGCGGGCCGTACGACGATCTCCTGGAGGTCCGGCGACGACACCGGCCCGACGAGCATCTGCGCCTCGCCGCCGAGCGCCTCGACCAGGGCGGGGTGCTGGGTCAGGTGGGCGAGGAAGTCGGCGCGGACGCCGAGCACGAGGACGACGCGGCGGCCGGCGTCGGGTTCGGTGCCGAGGGCGACGCCGAGGACGGCCTCGACGAACCGGCGGCGCTCCCCGTCGTCGGCGCACAGGGTGAAGATCTCCTCGAACTGGTCCACCACCAGCAGCAGGCGGGTCTCCGGTACGCCGCGGAGCGCGACGGCGAGCGCATCCGAATCGCGGGCGAGATCGTCGCGCAGCGCCACCGGGTCGCCGTCTGACGCCTTCGCCACCACGTCGGCCAGCGCGTCCAGCGGGTGTTCCCCCGGCGTCATGAGGAGTCCCCGCCACGGCGCCGCCTCGCCGTACTCCCCGGAGACACCCCGCTCGCCGGAGACACCGTCCCCGCCGGAGGCGGACCCCAGCAGGCCGGCGCGCAGCAGGGACGACTTGCCGCTCCCCGACGCGCCGAACACGCCGACCACGGGAAGCCGGTCGACCAGTTCGCGGAGCCGGTCGACCAGGCGGGAACGGCCGAAGAACCAGTCCGCGTCCTCCGGCTGGAACGCCGTCAGGCCCCGGTAGGGGCAGTCGTCCGTCTTGCGCCGCTCCACCTGCGGGGGCGGGGCCAGGGCGGGGAGGAGGTCCTCGTCGCCCCGGAGCATCGCCTCGTGCAGACGCTGGAGCACGGGGCCGGGTTCGATGCCGAGCTGGGCGTTCAGGACGTCGCGCGTTGCGCGGAAGACCTCGAGCGCCTCGACCTGACGCCCGGACCGATACAGCGCGAGCATGAGATGCCCGTGCAGGCTCTCCCGATAGGGATGCTCCCTGGTGAGGTCGGCGAGTTCGGCGGCCACCTCGACGTGCCGGCCCAGAGCGAGCTCGGCCTCCGCCAGCCGCTCGTGCACCACGAGCCGCGACTCCTCCAGCCGCCGGGCCTCGTCGGCGACGAGCGCGCAGTCGGCGAACTCCGCGAACGCCGGCCCCCGCCACAGGTCCAACGCCGCACGAAGCCCGTCCCGAGCGGATTCGAGCTCTCCCCGGTCCAGGGCCGCGCCTGCCTGCGCGGCGAGGCCGCGAAACCGCGCCGCGTCGAGCGCGTCGGGGATGATCGCGTAGCCGCCCGGCCGTCCGGGCAGGACGTGAGCGCCGTACGCCCGCCGCAACTGGTGGACGTAGAGGTGGATGTTGCGACGCGCGGACGCGGGCGGCCGGTCACCCCAGACCGCGGCGATCAGCCAGTCGACGGACACCGGCTGGCCCGCCTTCGACAGCAGCGCGGCCAGGGTGAGCCGGAGTTTCGGCGCTCCGCCGACAGGGACCAGGTGCCCATCGCGGGAAACGCTGAGCGGCCCCAGGACGTGAAATTCCACTCGGATTCCGCCTCTGTCGGACACCGGAGTGAAGAATCCAGGATCATCGCCCGATCTGTCAATCATCAAGTCAGGGCGGCGGCTCCGGGCCGATCGAGGGCCGTCCGCCGGGCGGCGAATGCACCCCTACCAGGGGCTATAGGCAAGAAGCCCTCCCGTACGGCCGGAGCGTGGGTAGGATCCGGCCACGTGACCGAAGCGCAGCCCGTAATTCGGCAGGTGTCCTCCCGAATCGTCTACAGCAACCCGTGGATGACGGTCCGAGAGGACGCGATCGAGCACCCTGACGGCTCTCCCGGCCTGTACGGATACGTGGTCAGGCCCGACTTCGTCCTGGTCGTTCCGGAAGAGGACGACGGCTTCCACATCGTGGAGGAGTACCGATACCCGATCGGCCGCCGCTCGTGGAGTTTCCCCCAGGGGACGGCCGAGGCGGACACCCGTGAGGACGAGGCCCGGCGCGAGCTGGTGGAGGAGGCCGGGCTCCAGGCCGGCACGCTGCGTTATCTCGGGCGCATGGACAACGCCCACGGGATGACCGACCAGGGGCTGCACGTGTACGTGGCCACCGGCCTCACCAAGGGCGAGCCCCGCCGCGAGCACACCGAGCAGGACATGCGTCAGCGGTGGGTGCACCGCACCGAGTTCGAGCAGATGATCCTCGACGGCGCCGTCAGCGACTCGTCGTCCATTGCCGCCTACATGCTCTGGCGGCTGCGCCGGCCGTAGCCGTAGGGCCGTGTCGTCTCTCGTGTCGTTTCCGTACAAGACCCGCGCGGGCGTTCCCGCCTAGGCTCCCATTCGCAGCCACCGTCATACGGCACAAGGAGCGGAGCAACATGGCCAGGATCGTCGCCAACTTCTTCATCTCGCTGGACGGCGTCGTCGAGTCGCCCGACCAGTGGCACTTCCCGTACTGGAGCGACGAGATGGGCGCCGTGGTCCAGGCGGGCATGCAGAACTCGGCCGGGATGCTGATGGGCCGCAGGCTGTACGAGGAGTGGTCCGCCTACTGGACGACGACGGACCAGGACCCGGAGATCGCCGACGCCTTCAACAACGCCCCCAAGTACGTCCTGTCGACCACCCTGGAGAAGGCGGACTGGAACAACACCACCGTCGTCAACGGCGACGTCGCGGCCAGGCTGCGCGAGCTCAAGGAGCGGATCGAGGGCGGCGACCTCCAGATGTCCGGCAGCGCGACGACCGTGCGGTGGCTGCTCGCCAACGGGCTGCTCGACGAGCTGAACCTGCT
This sequence comes from Microbispora sp. GKU 823, assembly GCF_002027145.1. Lineage (NCBI taxonomy): Bacteria > Bacillati > Actinomycetota > Actinomycetes > Streptosporangiales > Streptosporangiaceae > Microbispora > Microbispora sp. GKU 823. The sequence continues at coordinate 121,145 of NZ_MWJN01000006.1, forward strand.
CGTCCACCCGATCGTCGTCGGCCACGGGCAGCGGCTGTTCGAGGACACTCCTACGCACAAGCTGAAGCTGGTGAAGTCCGAGACGTTCAAGACCGGCGTGCTCAACCTGAGCTACGTCCCGGACGCCGGCTGACGGCGCGCGTCAGACGTAGTAGCCCTCCACGGGCACGCGCGCCTCGTCGAAGAGCGCCGGCCCCTCCTGCCGGAAGGACGACGGAGCGGCCGGCGGCTTGAGCCCGCCCAGTTGGTCGCCAGAGAGCGCGAAGACGACCCGGCCGAGTCCGGAGCGTTCGATGGCGCCCGCGCACATGCCGCACGGCTGGCAGCTCGTGTACATGGTGACACCGGCCGCGGCGGCAGGGTCGAGCTCGCGGGCGGCCCAGCGCGCGAGCTTCAGCTCGGGATGGGCGGTGATGTCGGACTCCGTCAGCGTGGTGTTGCGCTCCTCGGCGAGCACGTCGCCGTCCGGGCCCACCAGCAGCGAGCCGAACGGCGGGTTGCCGCCCGCTCGTGCCTCGGCGGCCAGCTCGATCGCCCTGCGCAGGAACTTCTCGTCGTCGGGTGTCATGAATGCTCCTTCGTGTACGCGGCGGCCACCGTTTCGAGCATGTGCCACGCCGCCTCCGGATGGTTCGTCTCATCGGGGTCCCCGCTGAAGGGGTCGAGCAGGACGGTCTCGGCGCCCAGGAGGCGCAGCCGTTCCAGGTCGTCCATGACCTGGTCGAGGGTGCCCTCGCCGGCCCGGCGTCCCGCACCGGTCACCGGGGTGCCGGTGAGCCGCAGCAGGATGCGCGGGGCGAACGCCGGGACGGGGCGCCCCAGATCCTCCGCGATGGCGGCCAACCGGCCCACCCGCTCGTCCACCCAGGGGAGGGTGAAGCGCAGCGGGTGCCACGCGTCGCCGAGGAGCACCGCCCTGCGGAGGGCGGCGTCGCTGCCGCCGCCGACCCAGATCGGGATGTGCCCGGCCCGGTAGTCCTCCTCGTCCTGCCAGGCCAGACGCATCGCCCGCAGGTGCTCGTCGGTCAGCGCCCCGCGCCGCCCGTACGGCACGCCGAGCGCCTCGAACTCCTGCCGGGCCCAGCCCACGCCGACTCCGAGGACCAGCCGTCCCCCGCTGAGCTGCTGGAGGTTGGCCGCCATCCGGGCGGTCAGCAGCGGGTGCCGGTAGGGCAGGATCAGCACGGTGGTGCCCAGCCTGATCCTGGTGGTGATCCCGGCGAGCCAGGACAGCGTGGTGAAGGGCTCGTAGAACGGCGCTGGATACTGCTCGGCCACATCGGGGGTCACCACGACGTGATCGGAGACCATGAGCAGGTCGAACCCGAGCCCCTCCACCGTCTCGGCCCAGCCCCGCAGCACGCCGGGGCGGGTGCCCGGCCCGAAGTTCGGGACGTTGACGCCAAATTTCACCGGACCAGCCTATTCAGGCGATCAGGCCGTCCGGAAGAAGGAACCCCCTGGCTAGAGGCGGTTTCGCCGTGGATTCCACGGTATATTCGGCCGATGGCCGAGAGTCTTGACGCGACGGACTGGTCGATCCTGGCCGAGCTGCAGCGCGACGGCCGCGTACCGCTCACCGAACTGGCCCGGCGGGTGAGCCTCAGCGCCTCCGCGACCACCGAGCGGGTGCGGCGCATGGAGGCGGCCGGCGTCATCAGCGGCTACCGCGCGGTCGTCGACCTGGGAAAGGCCGGATACGCCGTGCTCGCCGTGGTGCGGCTGAAATATCCGGGCAGCCGGCACGAGCCGCTGCACCGCCTGCTCGGCGAGCGTACGGAGATCCTCGAGTGCCTGCGCACCACCGGCGACGACTGCTACACGCTCAAGGTCGCCGCGACCTCCATGGCCCACCTGGAGAAGGTGGTGGACGAGCTCGCGCAGTTCGGCAGCACCACCACCAACATCGTCTACAGCGAGACCCTGCCGTACCGGGGACCGCACGCCCCGTGACATCGAGCAAGCCTGAGGGGCGCGCCTCCGGCACGACCCGGCGGATAAGAGCGCGATGAGCGCAGCGGGAGACACGCACGGGCAGGCGAGGGTCCCGAGCCACGGCCGGCGGCGCTCAGGACGAGACCGCGACGGGACGGCCGAAGGTCGACGGGTCGTCGAGGCGGTCCACCACGAAGGCGGCCAGATCGGCGCGGGAGGTCCGGTTGCCGACGCGCCCGGTCGCGCCGATCGAGACGCGCGGACGGCCCGTGCCCGGCCGGTCGGTCAGGCCGGTCGGCCGCACCGCCGTCCACCTGAGGCCGCTCCCGGCGAGCAGCTCTTCCATCCGGGCCATGTCGGCGTACGTGTCCCGCATCAGGCGATGCAGGACACGTCCGAGCAGCCGGGTTCCCGGTCCGGCGTCCGCCGGGACCGATAGACCGGCGGACGAGATCACCATGAGACGGGCGTCCGGCGGCAGCGCCGCGACGATCGCGGCCGTCCCCGCCGAGTAGACGGTGGTGGGTCCGCGCCCGGCCGAGCCGAGCGCGGAGACCACGATGTGCAGTCCGGCCAGGGCGTCGCGGAGCGCGCCGGGGTCGAGCACGTCGGCGGCGCGGCGGGTGAGGCGCGGATGGTCGAGGCCGAGGTTCTCGGGGCGGCGGGCGACGGCGGTCACGTGGTGCCCGGCCGCCAGGGCGCGTTCGACGACGAGACGGCCGGTGCGGCCGGTGGCGCCGGACGACGGCGAGACGGGCCATGGGGGTCCTCCTCCGGTCGGTCGTGATCAGGCGGCGGGCTTGGTGGCGGGCTGGACCCTGAACGAGATGGCCTCCATGAGGGCCTTGTGCTTGGTGTTCTGGAAGGCGGCCACCTTCCAGTCGCCGTCCGCCTGGCGGACCAGCGTGTAGGTCTGGATCTTGCCGAGCTTGCCGGGCCTGCCCTTGTGGACGTCGCCGCGGGTGACGACCAGAGCGGTGTCCGGGCCGGTGAAGCGGATGCCGACGATCTCGCAGGCGAGCCGGGTGCCCTTGAGGAAGCTCTCGAACAGGGCCTGGTGGGCGCTGCCGATCTCGGCGCCGCCGACGTAGAGGGTGCCGACGTAGGTGATGTAGGTGGCGTCCGCGGTGAACTCGGCGCCGTAGGCGGCGCCGTCCCCGGCGTTCCAGGCGGCGGTGAGACGGTCCAGAACGGCGGTGACGGCGGCGGTGACGGCGGCCGTGTCGGCGGCGATGGAGGCGTTCATGACCCATACCCTCTCGTGATAGCTTCTTTGAAGCATTTGCTTCTCGGAAGATTTCTCTTCTCTGAGGAAGAGATTAGTGAAGGGGTGAGGACGTGTCAACAGCCGAGGACGCGGGAGCGGTGTACCGGCGCTACCTCAGCGCCGTGATGCTGCACGGTCACGCCGGCGCCAAGGCCGTCGGCCTGGGCGCGACCGACCTGTACGCGCTGAACATCCTGGGGCTCGGCGGCGCGATGACCCCCGGCGAGCTCGGCCGGCGCACCGGCCTGACCACCGGGCCCACGACCCGGCTGATCGACCGCCTTGAGCAGGCGGGCTACGTGCGCCGCGCGCCCGACCCGGACGACCGCCGCAAGGTCATCGTCGAACTCGTCGCCCAGCCCGGCGGCCTCGACGAGGCCCTGGCCCCGGCCCGCCAGAAGATCGGCGCCATCGTCCAGGGCTACTCGCCCGAGCAGCGGGCCGTCCTGTTCGACTACTTCGCCCGTGCCGCCGACGCATACCTGGAGGCCACCGCGGAGCTCCACGGCAGACGGACCGATTGACGGACGTCGACGGGCCGGGACGAGCCGGACCGGGTCATGCCTCCTGTGTCAGTCCGGCCGATCTCGCGACGGCGGCGCAGCGGTCCTCGCCGGGGGCCGCCCCGGTCGCGGCGTGCTCCAGCAGCGCCCGGAGGACACGCCGGTCCTCGGGCGGGAGGGTGGCGAGCAGCTCCTCTTCGGCCTGCGCGACCCGCGCGTCCACTTCGGCGAGGACCCGCCGGCCGTGGCCGGTCGGCACGATGCGCCGCGCCCTGCGGTCGGACGGGTCCTGCCGGCGCTCCAGGAGATCGCACCCCTCGAACTTGTCGAGCAGATAGGTCATGACCGTGCGGTCGATGCCGAGGCGGGCGGCGAGCGCGGCCTGCGTGGGCGGGGCGTCGTGCACGACCGCGGAGAGCACCTGGTAGCCGCGCACCCCGTGCGGCAGGTCGCGTGAAGCCTCCTCGACCCGCGCGCTCCACTCCCGCAGCAGCACGGTGAGGGACCACCCGAGCACGGAACCGTGTGATGACGAACCCTGCGACGACGTCGTGGATTCGGCTGGTTCGAGGGTGGTCACATCGTCCACTCTAACCCCGGAATACGATGATGCCTCGATAAGTTGTGCCGCATATCGTCTGTTCGACAGATTACTTCTCGGAGAGGCCCGGCATGACGGACTACGGCCACGAACTGGCCTTCGGCACGTTCCTCACCCCGCAGAACCACGACCCGCAGGGGCCCGTCCGGCTCGCCCAGATCTCCGAGGCCGCCGGGCTGGATCTCGTGACGTTCCAGGACCATCCGTACCAGCCGGGGTTCCTGGACACCTGGACGTTGCTGTCCTGGGTTGCCGCGCGGACCGAGCGGATCACGGTCTCGGGCAACGTGCTGAACCTGCCGCTGCGCCCGCCGGCCGTGCTGGCCCGGGCCGCGGCGTCGCTCGACCTGCTCTCCGGCGGCCGGTTCGCGCTCGGCATCGGCGCGGGCGGCTTCTGGGACGCGATCGAGTCGATGGGCGGCACTCGCCTGACGCCGGCCGAGTCCGTGACCGCGCTCGGGGAGGCCATCGAGATCATCCGCGGCATCTGGGACGTGCGTGAGCGCCGCATCCTGCGCGTCGACGGCGAACACCACCGCGTGGCCGGGGCCAAGCGCGGCCCGGCCCCCGCGCACGACATCCCGATCTGGATCGGCGCCTACAAGCCGCGGATGCTGCGCCTGGTGGCGCGCGAGGCCGACGGCTGGCTGCCCTCGCTCGCCTACCTCAAGGACGGCGACCTGCGGCGCGGCAACGGAATCATCGACGAGGCCGCCGAGGAGGCCGGGCGCGATCCGGCGCAGGTGCGCCGCCTGCTGAACATCGGTGGCGCGGTCACCGAGGCCCGTCAAGGTTTCCTGCAGGGGCCGGTCGAGCAGTGGGTGGAGGAGCTGACCGCTCTGGCGCTGGAGGACGGCATCGGCACGTTCGTCCTGGGCTCGGACGACCCGCGCCTCATCCAGGTGTACGGCGAGGAGATCGCCCCCGCCGTACGGGAGGCGGTGGCGCGCGAACGGGCCGGCACCGGCACCGTCCCCGCGACCGCCCGCCGCGGCGCCGCCGCGATCGCACTGCGCCGTGACGGGATCGACTACGACAAGGTCCCGGCGAGCCTCGCGGCGGACGCCGTCGAGCCCGGCGACCGCGCCTACGAGTCGGTGCGGCACAACTACCTGCGTGCCGGGTCCCCCGGCCTGGTGCTGCGTCCCCGGACCGTCGGCCAGGTCGTCGAGGGGCTCGCGTACGCCCGGTCCCAGGACGTGCCGCTCGGCGTACGCTCCGGCGGGCACGGGATCAGCGGCCGTTCCACGAACGACGGCGGCATCGTGCTCGACCTCGGCGCGCTCAACGCCGTCGAGGTCGTGGATCCGGCCACGCGCCGGGTGCGGCTGGGCGCGGGCGCGACCTGGGGCGAGGTCGCCGAGGCCCTGGTGCCGCACGGATGGGCAATCAGCTCGGGCGACTTCGGCGGCGTGGGCGTGGGCGGCCTCGCGACGACGGGCGGCATCGGCCTGCTCGGGCGCAAATTCGGCCTGACGATCGACCACGTCGTCGCCGCGGAGGTCGTGACCGCCGACGGACGGGTGCTGCACGCCTCGCGGGAGGAGAACCCCGACCTGTTCTGGGGCCTGCGCGGCGCCGGGGGCAACCTCGGCGTGGTCACCTGGGTCGAGATCGAGGCGATGGAGCTCGGCGACGTCGTCTTCTCCCAGATGACCCTGGACGCCCGTGACACGGCCGGGCTCCTCCAGCGCTGGGGTGCCGCGGTGGAGAAGGCGCCGCGTGAGCTGACGAGCTTCCTCATCCTCTCCCCGCCGCGCCGCGGCCAGGACGCGGTCGCCCAGCTCATGACCGTGTACGCCGGCGCGGACACCGAGGCCGCGGTGAGCGAGCTCGAACGGCTCGCCGAGGCCGGCCCACTGCTGGGGCACCAGGGATACGTGCTGCCCTATTCGGGCGTGGTGCAGCCGGCCGAAAGACATCACACCGGAGGCGGGAACCCCGCCGTACGCTCCGGCCTGGTCACCCACCTCGACGGGGACGTGAGCCGCGCCTTCGAGCGGATGGCGCACACCGGACTGTCCTACTTCCTGCAGATACGCGCCACCGGTGGGGCATCGCACGACCTGGCTCCCGACGCGACCGCCTATCCGCACCGGCACCAGAACTTCGTGCTCACCGCCATGGGCGCCGCGCAGTCGGCCCTGGACACCGCGTGGGACGCCGAGGTCGCGCCGTACACCGACGGCCTCTACCTGTCCTTCGACACCGACACCCGGCCGGAACGGCTGCTCGACGCGTTCGGCGAGGCCAACCTCGCCCGGCTGCGGCAGGTCAAGCGCGCCTACGACCCGGACAACGTGTTCCGCGCGAACTTCCCCATCCAACCGGCGCGTGAGTGAGCCTCAGGCCCGCTGGAACCGAGCCCCCCAGTCGTGGATCCGGTCGAGCAGTTCGGGCGGCTCGATGACGCGGAAGTCGGCGCCGAGCACGCCCAGTGACATGATCGGCCAATCCAGGGAGTGCGTGGTCATCCGGATCCGGCATTGCCCGGCGTCGACCTCCTCGACGGTGCACCACCGGCCGATCCGTTCGCGTGCGACGGAGGCCGGAGCGTCGACGAGCGCCTCCACCCGGTACGGACGAGGCAGGTTGTCCAGACCGGCGCGGACGAAGTCGGCGGCGTCGGCGGCGGGCAGTTCCCGGGGACGAAAACGGGTGCCGGTGCTCTCGGGCTCGATGAGCCGGTCGACCCGGAAGCTGCGCCAGTCGTGCCGGGTGAGGTCGTACGCGACCAGATACCAGCGGCGGCCGAGACGGACCAGCCGGTGCGGTTCGACGTGCCGCTCGGTTCTCCTGCCGTCCGCGGAGGTGTAGGTGATGCGGAGCCGTTCACTGTCCCGGCAGGCCAGCGCGACCGCGGTGAGCACGCCCGGGTCGACGCCCGTCCCGGTCTGGCCGTCCCATCCGGCGGGCACGGTCATCGTGCGCAGCGCCTCGACCCGGTGCCTCAACCGGGCGGGCATCACCTGCGCCACCTTGGCCAGCACCCGCACCGATGACTCGGCGATGCCCTCCACCGCCCCCTGAGCGGCGGTCTGCAGTCCCACGGCCAGTGCGACCGCTTCCTCGTCGTCGATGACCAGCGGCGGCAGTGCGGCACCCGCGGCGAGCTGGTAGCCGCCGTCGACGCCACGCTGCGCCTCGACCGGATAACCCAGCTCACGCAGCCGGTCGATGTCCCGCCGCAGGGTGCGGACGGAGACTCCCAACCGCTCGGCCAGTTCGGTGCCCTGCCAGTAGCGGTGCGTCTGGAGCAAGGAGAGCAGCCGCAGCGTCCGCGTGCCGGTGTTCGCCATGTTCCGGATTCTCTCGTCGATTCAGGCCAGAAAGTGACCGCTATGACTCCTAGCGTGGTTCCTGACCGACGAACGGACCAACGGAAGGCGGAGACCGTGAACGAGCCGACCACTCGCGACCTCGCTGACGCGCCGGCCATCACCGGCGAGCGCGCCGACCTGCTGGCGGCGCTGGCCAAGAACCGCCACTTCTTGCGCTTCACCACCCGCGACCTCACCGACGAGCAGGCCGGGCAGCGGACCACGGCCAGTGAGCTGTGCCTGGGCGGCCTGATCAAGCACGTCACCCTGGTCGAGCGCAACTGGGCGCGCTTCATCCTGGACGGCCCGTCGGCCATGGGCGACGCCACGACCATGACCGAAGCCGACTGGGCCCAGTGGGCCGACCAGTTCCGCATGCTGCCCGGCGAGACACTCTCCGGTGTGCTGGCCGCCTACGCCGAAGTTGCCCGCCGTACGGACGAACTGGTGGCCGCCCTGCCCGACCTCGACGTGACCCAGCCGCTGCCGAAGGCCCCGTGGTTCGAGGCCGGCGCGCGATGGTCGGCCCGCCGGGTGCTGCTGCACATCATCGCCGAGACCGCCCAGCACGCCGGTCACGCCGACATCATCCGCGAGTCCCTTGACGGCGCCAAGAGCATGGGCTGACCCGCACGTCTCACCGGAATCCTCGCGGGGAGGATCGCCCGCATTCCAGTTGCCGAGAATGACGACGGGCGCCTCTTCCACATCCAGCCACTCGCTCTCGATGCCCACGCCGGTGGACGCCTCGATGAAGGCGAATGCCGCGCTGCGCTTGCCCCGGTAATCCTCCGGGTCGAGCCTGTCGAGCATGGCGCGGAAAGTTGCCAGGACGCTCGGATCGCCCTCCTGTGACGCGTGCTCGCGGAAGAGGAAATCACGCATTCGCGCCCTGATCCTGCCGTCGGCCGCGTAGAGGAAGGTGTACCCGCCGTTGAAGTGCCACGTCGTCATCCACACGCGTGCCCCCTTGCTGAGCTCGGTGAGGATGTGATCGGGCGTGGCGAAACCGTGAGAGAACTCGAGGAAACCCCAGGCTCCTTCGCCCTCGTACACGAAGATCACGGGCAGATCCTCCATGACGGCGTCTTCCCTGGGACACGCCATGGTTCGCTCCTCGGGATCACGGCCTCCGTTCAGCCGCCAGAGGAGATCGTCCACCGTGATCTCTTCGTCGAGAGCGGCCCCGAAGTCGCCGGCGCCGTGCTCCAGCAGCTCACGACACCACCGCCCCAGGCCACGCCGTACCCGTTCCCGGATCTCACCGATCGAGAACGCGACATACTCCGGTTGCTCGCCGCCGGCTACACCAACACGTCGATCGCCGAACGCGTGCATCTGTCGCACAAGACCGTCCGCAACTACGTGTCCGTCATCTTCCGCAAGCTTCAGGTGACGGGACGCGTGGACGCGGTGATCAAGGCACGTCAAGCCGGGCTCGGATGACTGTCCCACGGGCCCCCGAGTGACGACGCCCAGGCCCCCTTGCCATACCTGTCAGGGCGGTGCCGGACTCTACGGCGAGGTGAGCGGTTCGGCCTGGTAGGCCCGGTGCAGCACCTGCACGAAGGATGACGCTTCGGGCAAGGACACAGAGCCGATGCGGTGCACCGCCACTCCCGGGGTCCATGAGTTCATGACCACAGCCCCCGCCAACGCCGGCAGGTCCGCGACCGTGACCTCCTGGACGCGTTGGGGCACACCGAGGCGATCCAATTGCCGGCGGACGATACCCATCGTGACGCCGCTCAGCATCTCGGCCTCAGGCCACACCACGGCGGTGCCATCCCAGAAGGCCAGATTCCAGATCGACCCCTCGCTGAGCCGGCCCCTGCGGTCGACGAAGGCGGCGTCGTCGAAGCCCTGTCGAACGGCCTGGCGGAGAAAATAGGTCTTGGCCACCTCGCCGACATGCTTCACGGCCGGGAGGACCCGTTCGTACTCGACCACTGCCAGTGCGAGCGGACCCTGCGGACCGGACGCGGCGGGTCCGGTCCGCACCAGCAAATCGGGCTCCGAATGCGCCCCCGCCACCGTGAACTCGCCCGGTGGGAGATGCATCGTGGCTGTCAGCGAAAGGTCGGCCGGACCGGCCTGTAGTGCCGCCCGCAGACAGGCCCGCACTCGATCGTCGGGCAACGCCCGGCCGAACAGTTCCAGGGAGGCGGATCGCAGCCGCTCAAGGTGGAGGTCGAGGCCCCGGACCTGGCCTCCACGTACCTGCATGGCGGTGAAGTGGGCATAGCCCGCGAAGGCGAGTGGCGCCAACTCCTCGGCGCTCGCCGCGTGGCCATTACGTTGAGCAACATAAGAGGACATACATCGCTCCAGCAGTGCGAGATGGATGGAATTCGGACAACCACACAGAATGTCCGCCCATGGGGCGACGTTAGGGCCTCACACCAATGAAAGGTCAACTTCGGGTGGGCGGGTCGCATGCTGATCGGAGAGTTGGCCCGGCATACCGGGGTCAGCCCGCGGTTGCTGCGCTACTACGAGGCGCAGGGATTGCGGAAAAACGGCAGCATGTCCGCCTTCTGGCCCGCAAACCTGGAACGTCACGGCGCGCAAGCGAGCCCATCGACGATCGGCGGCCGGGAGCGGCCCCAGGCCGCACGCTCGGACGGGCGGGGGGCGGAGGTACGGCGGCGCGCCGCCGCATCGACGTCACAAGGCCTCAAGCGCCCTCTCCGAAATGATCTGCGGCGCGCGGTGAGTGAGACAGAATTCCGGCGTATGAGGGATAAACCGGCAGGTCTGGCGGAAGCCGAACTGATGGCGGCGTTGACCGAAGGCTGGGGCATAGAGCCTCACTCGGTCGAGTACCTTCCGGTGGGCGCAGGCAGCTACCACTGGTCGGTGGTGGATCAACGTCGGACGGCGTGGTTCGTCAAGGTGGACGACCTCGGCGTGGAGGACGTTGGTCGTGATGATGCGTTCGACCGGCTCGGCCGATCCTTCGGTGCCGCCCTGGCACTGCGCCGGGACGCGGGGCTCGACTTCGTCCTTGCGCCGATCCCGACCGCGGCCGACGCCGCGGTCTGGCGGCTGACCTCGCGGTATGCCCTGTCGGTGTTTCCAATGGTGGCGGGTGCCGCTGGACACTTCGGCGCGCACCGGCCCGAGGACCGTGTCGAGGTAATCGACCTGCTGGCCGAGCTGCACGAGGCAACCCCGGTCGTGGCGGACACGGCAGCGCGGGCTGACCTGGTGCTGCCCGGCCGGGACAGGCTGGAGGAGGCGCTGCAGGACCTCGATCGTGAGTGGACCGGCGGGCCTTATGCCGAGCCGGCCCGCAAGCTGCTGTCCGTCCATGCCGGGCAAGTCCAGCGACTGCTCGCCGACTTCGATCGGCGGGTCGACCAGGTACGAAACACCGCGGCGGGGTGGGTGGTCACGCACGGCGAACCGCACCCCGGAAACGTCATGCGTACCCCGGCCGGACTGCGGCTCATCGACTGGGGCACCGTGCAGATCGCTCCGCCAGAGCGGGATCTGTGGATGCTCACCCCCGCCCTCGCCCGCATGCTCGGCGAGAACCCTGTTGGCGATGATGACGTACTCGTCCGTTACACCCGGGCCACCGGCCGGACCGTCTCACCGGCCGGCCTCGCTCTCTATCCGCTTTGGTGGCGGCTCGCCGACATCGCCGTCTTCGTGGACGAGCTGCGCCGGCCGCACGGCACCGGTGAGGACATCGCCGCATCCTTGACCTATCTCACCGGCTATCTCGAATCCAGCCGAGACTGACCTGCGGTCCGACGTCCCATACCGCGGGACGCGTTGGTGCGGGCGGTGGCGTGTCGGCGGGCGGCCCGAGATGCCGGCGGCCGGGACCGCCCCCAGGTCGCATGCCCGACCACCGAGCGGCGCTAGGCCGCGCAGCGCCGCCCTTGGTTGCTGTACTGGTGTTGCACCGCAGGCGCCTCTATTTCACAAGTGCACCCGGAAGTGGTCCATCGAAGACCTCCCGGGTGAGGACGACACCAGTGAGCAGGGCGGTCAGTGCGAATAACGAACCCTCGTCGTCCGGGAGATCGGAATCTCCGTCGGGCACGGTGTCCGGATCGAACCCGGCCGCACGCATCTCCTCGACAAAGCGATCGGGTTGATCTCCCTCTCGGAGGTACGCGCTGACAGGGTCGAACGAGGTCATCACCTGTCCGTCGATCACGTGCTCGAACCTGCTCCACCCGTTGACGTTCTCGAAGATCACAATCATCTCGGTCTGCTCCGACAGGGCATCGGTGACCTCCGGGTTGACCAGACTGCAGTCGGCCACCTCGGTGATCACGGTCCAATCGCCTGACCGCCAGGCCCGAACCGCCTCGGGCAAGGGGCAATCTTCGTTCGTGAAGAGGTGGATGTCAGCCTGCTCTGCACCAACCGGCGCAACGCCTCAGCCTCGTCGACACCTCGGACGAAGGTCAGGCTCCACGCATGCCCGAGAACGTCATCCTCGTCCAGCCACTCGAAGTCGGCGCGCCTCAGCTCGACCATTGTCCATTTCCCCTGCATTCAAGGACAACCGGCCTGTAGGCCGGGTTCGAATTTCGCGTGATCTCGACCTGCGCGCATAATCTCGCCATCTCCGGCGACGCGCGAATACGCTCCATCCGTTGCCATCGCTCGCCGGCGTTCCCTCAGGCCGTGTACCCCCAAACCGCCCCGGGCCTGAGCAGATGCGATCAGCCGTCCTCGGAGGGCGTGGGACGTGGCAGAACCACGATAAGGAACGTTGCAATCGGCCCGAGAAAGAGGGAGAGCAGCCACCAAGCGAACCCCGAACGGCCCTTTCCCTGCGCTAAGCCGGCGTTGACTAATGTGAGGGTGAGGTAGCACCAGCCCGCGACCTCGTTGGCATTCATCGACTCCATGGCGATGATATTGGCATACAGCCATTTTTTGGCGCGGTCCGCACGCTTTCTTCCTGCAAGCCTTGCCGTACGGGAAGGGCGGCCACGCCCTGCTTGCAACGGAAGCCGGTTACGAGGCGAAAGTCCCCCGCCCTGCTCAAGCGGCAGACACGGGCCGGTTGGGTGTGATTGCCCGAGGCGGCGTTGCTGTATCTGCTGCTGTGCAGCAACCTCGCCGAGGTCACCGGCCTCCCAGCAGAGAAGGACAGCAGGCGGTGGTAAGGCCTGGAATCTCGCCAGCCGGGGGCAGAGGGGAGCCGAAGCGCGCCACGCAGTGCCAGACCTTCTTCAGCGCCTGCAAGTCGTAGCGCCCGGTGCGGGTGGCGTCTCCGATGATCCGCGGATCGAGCAGGCCGTCGACCGCGATCTCGGCGCCGAGCGCTACGTACTCCTGTCCTCGGTAGTTCGGGTGGCGCCGCAGATGCTCGACCGTGAGGCGGAATCCGGGATGCCATTCCACCGGGCACGGAAACCGGCGGGCCGCGGCCTCCACGGCCGTTCCGCGATAGCTGGGATCGAGGAGCAGGGCCTCCACGTCCCGGTCGAGCCTGACCGGACCGTGCACCTGAGCCTCGATGTAGTCGTCCAGGGGGTCCGGGTCGTCAGCCTCGGCCAGCTCGATCAGCGCCATGCGGGACGCGACACCGAACGCCGAAGGTTCGAAGAAGCTATCTGGATAGCAGAACGTGGTCCGGCGAAGAGTCTCGGCCGTCAGCCTGAAGTGGGCGGATCCAAACCGTGGTGCGGCGCCGACGGACTTGCGTCGGAAGTTCAGCGCACCGTAGACGGGGCGCGCCTCTGCAGGTGCATGGTCGTACGCTCCACCGAAGATCCTGCTTTCCCAGCGCCACCGGTCGCCGCCCGGGTGAGCTGTGAGTCCCCCGTTGCTCGTTCCGGTGACGAACTGCGACAGGTAGACGCCGTCGTCAGCTAGCTTGAGCAGGATCTGCCGGCCGCCGACCAAGCGGTCGGGGTGGAAGTTGAGGGTCACACGCAACCGGGGGTCGAGCGGGTCCCCTGACGACAGGGCCTCGACATGGCGGAGGGCTTGTTCCTGCGGCGATGTGGACGCGTCCGCGCTCATCCGCGCAGTCTGCCTGAGCGCGATCTGTCGTCGCATCTCGAATAGACATCGGGCCCCGGCCTGGTGGTCTTCCCCTCATCCTGATCTCTGTTCGCCTTGGACCCCGGGCGAAGCGGCTGCAGGCCAGCCAACAGAGTGGACGCCAGCCTGGAATGGCGGCTTGCGAGCTCCAGTGCGTTACCAGGACAACGAAGACGGGCCCGTCGAAGTGGTCCTACACGTTGGTTCGAACCCCTGACTTCCTGCTTGCAAATCGGCCCGATCATCAGGGGCAACGGCCTCGACCTGGGCGATAAGCCGTTCGCGGGTGCACCTCGTGGTGCTACTCGGTAGCACCAGATGGCACGCCATCGTCACACTCGTACGGTGAGCATCTCTGAGCCTGAACGTTCCCATCAGATCTCGCAGCGCGATCTCCGCAACCGGTCTGCAGAGATCATGGATGGGCTCGAACGCGGGGAACGGTACGCCGTCACCCGTAATGGCCATCACATCGGCGACCTGGTGCCGATTCGTCGCCGGCGCCGAGCCGTCTCGCGAGCGGAGTTCGCCGCCATGTCCCGAGGTATGCCCCGTCTCGATGACCGAAAGTACCGCGAGGACATGGACCAGCACGTCAACGACAACCTCTACGACCCCTACGGTCGCGCGTACGGCAGAGGCGAGTTCACCGAGGGCGAGCAATGACCTACAAGCAAGGGCTGCTCGACACCAACATCCTCATACTGCGCGCCGGCATCGATCCGGACGAGCTACCCGACGAAATGATGATCAGCGCCATCACGACGGCAGAGTTGTCGGTCGGCGTGCTCGTGGCGTCCGGGCCGCAGGAACCCGCCCAGTGAATGAAGATCCTGCAGGCCGCCAAGGCCGAGTTCGACCCACTTCCCTTCGACGAGACCGCCGCCCGTGAGTACGGCCAACTCTGGACAGCTGTCATCGCCTCAGGCCGCAACCCGCGCCCCCGCACAGCCGATCTGGTGATCGCCTGCGTGGCGATCGCCAACCAACTGCCGCTCTACACCTGTAACCCCAAAGGACTTCAAAGGCTTGGATCACCTGCTCTCAGTGGTGCCGGTCACTCGACCACGGTGGGACGACACGTAGCGACACATACTCCGAATCTGCTTCAGCCTTTAGGCATCAGCACAAAGCCCAGACAAGGAAGAACGGTCCCTGCCTGGGCTTCTGAGTAGGTGGGGCCTAGAGGATTCGAACTCCTGACTTCCTGCTTGGAAACGGGAGCCAGTCACGACGTAGAGACTCGTTGCCCTGCTCCATAGGTAGTTGAGGCGCGGCTACATGTCCCTGTGTGAGGTGATGTTGCGCCCTCGTGAACCGCGCTCTCACCGAGAACAAGTAGGCCAGGTTCATCGACGAAGGGCTGAATAGGACTCGCTTGACTCGAATGCGCACGGATTCTTGCCCGGACTTGTCCAGATACGGCAGCCGAGTCAGAATCAGTTCAGCCTTCAACTACTTGGTTGGAGGGTCACTGCACGGATGAGGAGAGGCATGAAGCGCACCATCTCCGTTCTCGCCGTCACCACCGGCGTCCTCGGCGCCACGCTCACCGGCATCAGTCCCGCATCGGCAGCCGCCCCTACAGTCGACTGCTCCACGGGCGGGTACACCCGGGTTCTGCATAGCTACGTCCCGACCAATGTCCAGCGGTTGGGGGTGGACGGTCGTAGTTACAACATCGCCGGCCCATCGGCGTACACGTACGAGGTCTGCCTCGACATCCCGGACACTTCGACATTCACGATCGAGGCACGGATCCGGTCCGCCGACGGATCCACGAGTGTGTTCGTGGACGACCGGCCCGGGGACAAGGTCTTCCGTTACTCGCCCGGCGCCAACAGCTTCTGGCAGGTCTACGGCACGATGACCGGGCCCGACAGCACCTATATCTACTACACGTGGAACGAGAAGCAGATCCCGGCCTGACTCGGAACGGGCCGGCCGCCTCGCTCGGCGAGGTGGCTGGCCATACCGCTCTCAAGCGGCCCAAAATTCTGGTTTGTCTCGGGTTCAAATTCGACATGCTTCCGACGTATCAAGCGGCTCGGTGAGCAACTGAATTCGTAGCCGTTGCCGTACCTTTGCTGCTGCACGAGATCGCAAAGTCCATTTCCTTAGCCTGGCCTGGGCCTTTGACGTGGGGTGGAGCCTAGGGGATTCGAACCCCTGACTTCCTGCTTGCAAATCGGCCTGATCACCAGGGACAACGGCCCCCACCCGGGCGAGAGGCAGCCCGCGAGTGACCGTGAGTACCCCTGTTGACCGCCCTTGATGGCCCGCTAATGGCCCGGCCGTCGTGTCTTATCTCTGCCGAGTATCTTCAGGCGATGACTGACGATGAAACGTGCAACTTGGACCAATTGCTACTCGGTGGCGTGTGGCCGCTGACACGAATTCGGATCTGTTCGACGCATGACTCTTATCGTCGCGGCTGCTGGTCAGCGTCGCGCTTCGTCGGCTGTGGCGCAGCGTCCTCCACGAAGCGAGGACGGCAGGCGAACCAGCCGGCGATCACCCCTGGGATGGCGGTCGCAGCGAGCACCAGGAGCGGGATCGACCATGATCCGGTCGCCTCGCGCAGAAGGCCCAAACCGATCGGGCCGAAGCACGCCAGCCCATAGCCGATGCCCTGAACGAAGCCCGACACGGCAGAGGCTGTCTGGGGGCTCTTGGTTCGACGGTTGATGAGGGTCATGCAGAGCGGGAAGGTGCTCACCCCGATTCCCAGCGCGCACACCCACATCAGCGTGCCGTCGAGCGGGGACAGGAGCAGGCCCAGGTATCCCGCTACCAGGAAGATCGCGCACCCGACGACCACGATGAACGGGTTCATCATGCGCGTGGCCAGGTGTGGAACCACCAAGGCCGCGAGCATGCCCCATGCCGAGTAGAGCGCGACCATGGAGCCGCCCAGGGCCGCGCTGCCTCCTGCGTCGGTGAGCACTGCCGGGACCCAGGTGATGATCCCGTAGTTGGATAGCGACAACATCGCGAAGAGGATCACCAGGCCCCAGACGGTTGATGATCGGCTGATCCTCGGTCCCGCATCGGTCGCCGTCACGGCCGCGGGCGCGTGGTGATCGGCGGGCAGCCTGACTGCCAGGACGAGCCAGACCACACCAGCCACAGCAGCTGGTCCCGCCCAGATACCTACCGAGAGCCGCCACGTCGCCGCTTCTGCTAGCGGGACCGCGAGGAGCGGGGCGATGAACTGGCCCGCCTGCATGAGGATCAGGTAAAGCGAGGTCCCCAGGGCCAGTCGATCGGCGAACCAGGCCTTCACCAACGGAACGATCACGACGTTCGCGGCTCCGATTCCGGCCAGTGCCAGCACGGTCGAGAGCACCAGCAACGAGGGCATTGGAGAGAAGGCGCGCATCAGGAGCGACAGAGCCGTCAGGCCCAGCGCCACAGTGGCCGTGCGCTCGAGTCCGAACTTCCTCGTCACCGCTGGGGCGAGAAACCCGAAGATGCCGAAGGACGCCGCCGGCACAGTGCCGAGCAGGCCGGACAGCGTCACCCCGAAGCCGAGATCGGATCCGATGATCTCCAGGAGCGGAGTGAACCCGGTCACGGCCGTTCGCAGGTTGACCGCTGTCAGGGCGATGGCGAACCCGGCCCACAAGGTCAGACGCCCTCGGTGCAACGGAACGAGCGATGAGGAGAGCGCTGTCACGTTATACTCCAGTGTAAGGTCAGCAGATGATGGGATTATGGGATGAGTTACGGAGAGTCTGGCACGCCACAGCCGGTGCGTCGAGTGGGACTCATCGACCAGGCTGCCGAGCGCTTCCGCGAGGAGGTGGCCTCTGGACGCTGGCCGGTCGGTGAGCGGATACCGACCGAGGCCGCACTGGTGTCGGAGTTCGGGATCGGTCGGAACACGGTGCGCGAGGCGGTGCAGTCGCTGGTACAGGCAGGCCTACTGCGCCGTGAGCAGGGCCGCGGCACCTTCGTCATCTCCAAATCCGAGCTGACAGGCACTCTTGAACGTCAGCTCGCCGGTGGCACCCGTCGCCACTACCTGGAACTACGCCTTGCCCTTGACAGCGCGGCAGCGTCACTGGCCGCATTGAACCGCTCAGATGCCGACGTCGAACTGCTGCGCGAGCTGCGCGACCGCCGAGAAGCGAGCTGGTCGGCTGATGATCCCGACCTGCGAGCGAGCGCGGACCTCGCCCTGCACCGCGCGATCGTGGCAGCGACGCACAACCCTCTCTACGTCAAGCTGTACTCCAGCATGCTCGACGTCTTCGCTGCCCACATGCGCGACGAGAAGAGCGAGGACGAGGACGCGGCACACCGCCACCACCACGAGCTGGTCGAGGCGATCGCGAACGGGGACGCCGACCGCGCTGCCACGAAGGTGGCTTCCATCTTCAAACCCTTCATGCGCTGAACCACGCAATCGCCTCCCCGCTCGGGCGAGGCGTCTCTGACGATGCCCCGCAACGCGAAGCAGAGTGGACGGACCCCGACCGTGGAAAGGTCCTGCTCGGCGACTACGCGCGGACCTGGATCAAAGAGCGGCCGGGCCTGCGGCCCCAGACGGTCGAGCTCTACACCTGGCTCCTTGAGCGACACATCGTTCCCGGCCTCGGCGAGGTGCCGGGCGGCAAGCTCACCACAGCGCTCATCCGCTCGTGGCGTGCCGCCCTCATAGACAAAGGCGTTTCGGTGCCCACAGCCGCCAAGGCGTTTCGCCTGCTGCGGGCGGTGCTGATGACGGCCGTCGAAGAAGACAAGCTACTCAGCCGGAACCCGTGCCGGATCAAGGACGCGGACAACGAACAGACGCCGGAGCGGCCCATCCTCACCGTGGCCCAGGTCTTCGAGCTGGCCGACCAGCGCTTCCGTGCGCTGATCCTGCTGGCCACCTTCGCGAGCCTGCGATGGGGCGAGGTGATCGCCCTGCGGCGGTCGGACATCGATCTCAACGCGCGTACGGTCCGCGTGCGGGAACAGCTCATCGAGCTGGACGGGGGAGACAGACATGGTGCTCGCTCCGCCCAAGTCGCGGGCCGGCAAGCGGACGGTCAGCATCCCCTCGGCCATCGTTCCGGCCCTCGTCGACCACCTCGACCAGTTCACCGGCACGGGCGAGGATGCGTTCGTCTTTCTCGGCAAGCGCGGTGCGTTCCTCCGCGGCGGCAACTTCCGGCGTGAGGCCAAGTGGGCGGAAGCGCTCAAGGAAATGGGGGTCAAGGGGCTGCACTTGCACGACCTGCGGCACACGGGCAACACGCTCGCCGCGCAGTCGGGCGCGAGCTCGCCGACCTCAAGGCGCGGATGGGCCACGACAGCGACCGGGCCGCGCTCATCTACCAGCACGCCACGCGTGATGCTGATCGGAAGACGCCGATGCACTGAGCGCGCGAGTCGAGGCAGAGCGCGATGCCGGCAAGAGCTAATGGCATGTTAATAGCACGAACGCCGCTTCCCATGATCGGAGAAGCGGCGTTTTGGCTGGTGGAGCCTAGGGGATTCGAACCCCTGACTTCCTGCTTGCAAATCGGGCTGATCACCAGGGGAAACGGCCCCCACCTCGGCGAGAAGCCGTCCGGGAGTGACCGTGAGTACCCCCTGTTGACCGCCCTTAATGGCCCGCTAATGGCCCGGCGATCACGCCCGCGGCCTGCCTGAACCAGTGCCGACGCGGCCCGTCTCCTGGTCCGCCCCCGTCCTCCTCGTAGCTGCCGACCCCAGGACGGGACCGCCGTGTCAAGGGTCAGCGAAGCTGATCGCGAAGCGACGCCGAAGGCGCCCTTGACTCGGCGGGCACGGCCGGGAAACTCAGGTAGCGAGGAGGGACGGGGGAAGCGACAACAGCACCTAGCAACTCAGGGGTACCAATTGCAATAGTGATCTTATACGGCAGCGGGCGTCCGAGAGATTTCGCGTGAGTCATAAATGCGAATTCCGGAATGGGCCAAATAGTTGCCGCCCCTCCCTCCACCTGAGGAGATGAGTCAAAGTAGGCACATGGTGGTGCTTATGACGCGTCTGTCTGATACTAGGTTGTTATGCCTTTCAAGCGTGGCCCTGTCATGGTTACTTCAGCTGCAGTAGCTGCGGGCGCTCTGCTCGCCGCGATCGCACTGCACAAGAATGGCCTGGAGCAAGCGAGCTGGGTCGCCACCGTCATCACGGTTCCACTTGCAGTCGTATCGACACTTGCCGCATTTCGGCATGAGGCAACTAGGAAGCCGCCTAATTCCACTTCAGAGGGAACAACGCGTGGACCATCGGACAACCAGACAGACTCGGCCCGGATTAGCTCGAATGTCGCTGATGGCGGCAGTGGAAATACCTTCATATTCAACGTTAGCCCACAAGTAAATCCCCCTTCTACCGAACAAGACACGTCACCAGCTTCCACTGAGAACGAGGATCATTCAGGAGAGAAGCCCCAGGGTCCTGGCCGCGGCCGGCCGCAGTGATAGCGGTCGTTGCGATCGTCATCATAGGCGGAATTCTTCTCAACCTAGGAAATGACGAGGAGCCCCAGCCAAGTAAACCGTGGCCTCCATCAATAGGTCGCGACATGATCCTTCAACCGGTCGCGGAAAAGATTTTGAACTGCGCGAAAGAAACCGTGCTGGCCCCACGCACCTGTCCGCAGCGCACGAGTTCAATAGCACGGGCTTCCCATGTACGTTGGTCCGTGCATGGGCAGCCAGCTGATGGCTCTAGTATCAGCTACGACGGTCGCTCCTTCAGAGTCGAAGGCGCGGCCATTATGACCGTCAGATTTCGAGAATCATCGGATGAAAAGTATGAGGTGCATGTCATTCCCTATCAGGCAGCAGTTTATCAGGATAAGGGACAACTCCGCCTTGGGAGTCTGACTGAGACCGGAGACATCTCAGAAAAGGTCAATAAGCGTAAGCCTGTCGCGGCATGGGCCGATGTTCAGACCCAAGTGCGGGCCGCCTTCGATCGATGTATCTCTAGCGACCATTCACCCATGCCTCCGGGCTGCCCAAACGATCCAAACGTTACCAGCACGGATGAGTCTATATGGACGCTGGAGTCAGATCCGCTACTAAACGCTGTCGCAGAATTTGATGATGATACCGGAATCACCCATGTTCGCGGCAGCTACTCTGCCCATTTGGATGGAATCGGATTTTTCGGCAGAGTAGAGGAAACCCAGTCGGGTGACTACGATGCCCGGGTAGTAATCGGCGACACCGGGGCTGAAGTCCTAGACATTCGTCATACCTGAGAAAGCAGGGCTAGCTGCCACACAAGCACCAGCAGCTTAGCCATTTGTCCTTCCGCCTCCTGACGACCGACTTCCTTGCCGGGGCGACCCCGGAATATTTAGCGCTTTTTTAGTCCACGGTTGAGAATGCGTGCAGGAATGTTGTGCTGATGGCAGAGGGCAAGGAGGCCGGCACCGTCGATGAGATTGAGCGGCTTCCCATTCGCGAACTTATAGCTGTCCGGCCCGTAACCAGACGTCGTGATCATTATTCCTTTAGTAGCCCCTTCGTGCTGGACAGTGCCATACAGATCACGCACGTGTGTGGGTGCCACGGTCTTCGTGTATAGCTTGGCCTGAACGATGAACTTGCCACCCTTAATCGGGTGCGGATCGTAGGCCACGCAGTCTACGCCACCATCGCCGCTGGCTTGATAAAGCTTGGTATCGAAGCCCATCCTAGAGAATAGATTCTGGATGAATGCTTCGAACTCCTTGGGATGTAGATCGAGTAGGTTCGGGCGCTTGTCTATGTCGGAGATGATGTCGATGGGGTCGACGATCCTAGGGTCAGCCATGCTGAAGGGCATAACTGGCTCAACGGGGACCAACTCGTCAGGGTGTGGAGACACAACCGCATGGAAATGCCGACGCACACATTCCACGGGATTGAACTTCGGCTCGTTGAGCACTAGTGCGGAGAACTGCTCTCTTGTCGCGCGCAACGTGATCAGGTGCGGCTCGATCTGCTGGCCCGTCACAGGGTCAACGGCGCGGACGAGGCCGTTGAACACTACTGTGCTAATCAGATCATTCGGGTCAGCCTGGAACACCTCTCGCAGAGTGCGAAGGGAGATCTGCGCGATCACGCGCTGGTAGAGCTGTCGAGCCTCGGATGCGGGTCGGATCGTAGGCTCAACGGCTTTGCGTGTCTTGACGTGCTTATAGAGCTTGTGCGCAGGAACGACCTCCGGAGGCGGTAAGTACCACTCCACGGCAAGCAGTGACGATTCCGGCACATAACCAGCCCTACGCTGGTTAGGAAAGCCTTCCGGGTACGGCGACGCACGCAGAACCAGGTCCATGTACTCGCTAACCGCGTGGCGGTCCCCAGACCTCAGCCCCGCCTCCATGGCCTTCAGATGGCTGTTGTACTTCGCCGTCTCACGCTCAGCTTCTGCGACTTTGCGCTGGTGAGCCTGACGGGCCTCGATTACGCGCATCTGGCGTTGGGTCTCTCGGTGCTGGTGATCGGCCTGCGCACGAGCGAAGTCGGACTCGGCTTGCCGCAGGGCTGCTTCGTATCGTTGCGCGCCCCCGAATTTCCGCTGCAGCCATCCGGGAGGCACCGGTGCAAAAGCTTCCCAGGATGGAGAGGGCTCCGGCTTAGCCCATCCACCAAGATCGAGTGCTGGAATGTTTGGACGGCGACGCAGCGAGGCGATTCGCACTTGGGGGTCCCTGCGTAGAGAGGAACGGAGGAGGCTCTCCAACTCCTCCACGCGAGCTTCAAGACGTCGGGTGCGATCAGCGGCGTCAGCGTCTCGCGCCATAGCCTCAGCCTGAAGACGCTCCCGTTCCTGCGCCTTGCGTTCTCGTTCCCGCTTCTGCCGGGCCTGCTCAGCAGCACGCTCCTGTCTGCGCCGCTCAGCCTCCCAGTCCCGATAGGACCCGGAACCTCGTGCCACTCCGCCACCTCGCCGATCACGCGGAACTTACAGGCCGCACCGATCGAACGTAACCCGGCAGGTGAGCGTCGACAACGCGCGTAGGCCGCAGTCTTACCTTGGGGGATCAGACCAGCGTTGTCCGAGAGCCCACCGGCGGCCGGGACCGGCCTCCAGGCCGCACGCCCGGCCGCCGAGTGGGAGCGACGGCGCGGCGCGCCGGCGCCTTGATCCCTATAAGACCAACTCGGCAGATTCTGCTCTGGCGCAGCTGTCGTAGCGTATTCACTCGAATAGCAATCTTCAGGGGGATGCTCGCCTTACTTGAGTGGATGAGCTACCGAAACGCGCGGGAGGTAGTGGCGGGTATCGATCAAAGCTAACTTTGAAAGGACCAGTGTTGAGGGATGGGAGCCATCCTTTAAGAACTTGCGGCGGCATGACTATCCGATACCCTAAGACCCACGGCGTATAGGCGGAGTGCTGGTCATCCTTTTCTGGGTCCGGGAGAAATCGAACGCGGACTTCTTGGTCGCGATGGATAAGTAGCGACATACAAGACCTGCCGACTGTAGGCTCGATGTCGGCCAAGCTCCGCACAGCATCGACAAGTATCGATTCGCATACGTCTGCGGTTAGATCAGTCGGAAGCCCGAGCTTTCCGATAGTCCGCTCTCTTTGGCCGCGCTCGTCGCCTCCAATAGCACTTAATTGAATTAGCCCTCGATCCCACCTCCAATGGCGAGGCAAAATGTCAGATCGGATTTTCCGAGAAGCCCCATCGCAAATGATACGGAACGCTAGTGGCCGCGGGAGTCTTGACGAGGAGACTCGTCTTTTCCAAGTCCAACCGGTTGCAAGGACCTGCAACTGATGCCTTCTGTACGAGTACGGCAGCGTGAAGAAGTCTCTCTGTATGGCAGCGACTAGCGATTGTATTGCCGGACCTAGTCTTGGGATGAAGTTCCCGGCCTGCATGCACAGGCGTCCGTCAGGGGCCGCAAACTTCTCACCGTGAAGAGCCTCGGCTATCCATTGGTCAGTCGGCACTCCTCTGATATAAGCCAGCCCACTGTATGATATGGAGAGGGTGCCGTTGGGCGTGAGTAGGAGAATGCTTTTGTTTGCGACGGCATCCCATTCTCTTGGCCCTTGGGAGGATGGCATCGTTAGAAGCCTGTCTCCAACCTGTAGCGCGTATGGCATAGTGGATGCGCCGAGTATTGAGGTCATAAGAGCTTCCTTTTGCAGGCTTCTGCCATCCTAGCTTGAATAGGCATATTTAGCGTTGAGGCAGTAAGCTGCCCTTCTCCTGAGCAAGGGATAGCCAGCCGTGATACAACGCTCAGGTGGAGGAGCGGCGGGACCGACTGCGGGAACTGGGTGAGCTGCTGCGGCGGCTGCGCAAGGATGCGGGGTTGACCGGTAAGGAGTTGGCGCAGCGAGCTGGGATAGCTCAGCCGACGATCTCACGGATGGAGACGGGACGGCTCTTGCCGACGCCGGAGACGGTTGAGCGGGTGTCGGCTGCTCTCCAACTCGATGAAGACAATCGCTCTGAGTTGGACACGCTGCTCGTGCGGCTGCGTGACGAGGTATCGCGGCTAAAAGGTGGGCTTGCTGGCAGGGAGGCGGCGAACGCGGCACGGGTGCGCTCGTCGAAGTGGATGGCGGTCTTCTCCTCAGCAATGATTCCGGCGCTGTTGCAGACGGCGGAGTATGCGCGGCTGGCGGTGGCGATCGGCCGGGATGTGGACGAGGACGATGCGGCCAAGGCGGCGGCTATACGGGTCGATGCGCAAGCCGTGCTGTTCGAGGAGGGCCGGCGGTTCGCCTTCGTACTGACCGAGGGCGCCGTGCGTACCTGGCCGGGGTCGCCCTCGCTGATGCTGGCCCAGCTCGACCGGTTAGTCCAGGTGTCGACACTGCCGCATGTCCGGCTCGGCGTCGTGCCGTGGAAGACAGAGACTCCGGCCTTCCCGCTGCACGGGTTCACCATTTACGACGGGTCGGTGAGCGTGGTGGAGAGCCTGACCGGTGATCTCACGCTGACCGAGGCGGCCGAGATCGGCGCTCATGAAGAGGCATTCGAGGCGTTCGCAGGGGCGGCCGTATACGGGGACGAGCTGCGGGCGCTGCTTGGCGAGATCGCGGCGGACTTCCGGGAGCTGGCGAAGCAGCTCGATGGTTGACGTATTTATGCGTCGTATTCCTTGAGATAGCTCTAGCGTTGGTCATACGCTCCAGTCAAGGCATGTCTAGCCCCCTATACGACGGAGCGTGTCCCATGCCCCCATGGCGTCTGTCCCGGCACTTCCTCGGCCGTCCCGCCTCGGTCATCGAAGCCAGACGCTTCATCACCGCAACCCTCGGACCTTGGCCGGTCGTCGAGTCAGCGGAACTCATCGTGAGCGAACTGGCGACCAACGCCGTCCGGCATACCGCCTCGGCCCGGTTCGGTGGCAAGTTCATCGTCAGTATCCAGGCCGAGCCCGATCAGGTTTGGCTTGGCGTCGCCGACGAGGGCGGTCCCGGAGTTCCCCGGCTCGTCCGGCCCACTGAGGATGAGGGTGGCCGCGGCCTGTTTTTGGTCGCGTCCCTGGCGGACAACTGGGGCGTGTACGGCACTCAGGCCGGCCGTACCGTCTGGGCGCTGCTCAAGGTCGACCCCATCGCAGCCGCCGCACAGGCGACGTGCCGGTCATGAGCTGCGTGAGCCCGCACGTCCCTGATCGCCGGCAGTCAGGATGCACGAAGCTGGAATGGTTCGAGCCCTCGGACGGAGCGCGGGTGCGCGTGCTCGCCTG